>JAIXUZ010000340.1 GCA_027483285.1 Bacteroidota bacterium | reverse complement strand
TTATCGCCTTTTGAATACCGTAAAAAAACAGAGAGTAAAGGGTATTATAACCCTATTGTCTTCCAACTGGGTATCGGTTATCCGTTTTAAGCTATGTGGTATGCCGATGTTATATTACCCCTCTATTTGCCCAAGGCTTATACCTATGCTGTTCCGCCTGAATTGCAGGGCCAGCTTATGCCCGGCCAGCGCGTAGTGGTGCAGTTTGGCAAAAGCAAGCTCTATACGGCAATTATAAAAACAGTGCATAACAATGCCCCCACAGGCTACACGCCTAAAGAGTTACAGGGCCTAATTGATGAACGGCCCATTATCAATGCTGAACAGTTAAAATTCTGGAACTGGATAAGCCACTATTATTTATGTACCGAAGGCGAGGTAATGAGCGCCGCACTGCCCGCAGGCCTTAAGCTGCAAAGCGAAACCAAAATAATCTTTAATCCTGATGAGGCCGAAACAGCTGTTGGGCTTAACGAGAAGGAATACGCAGTGCTCGATATGCTGCATATCCACCAGGTAATGGGCATTGATGAGTTGGGCAAAGTTACTGGCATTAAAAACATCCACGGGGTTATAAAAAACCTCTTAGAGCGTAATATCGTTAGCGTTTACGAAGAGCTTAAAGAGAAGTTTAAGCCGAAGAAAGATATACTCATTAAGCTGTCCGATGCGTACGATGTTGAGGAGGAGTTAAAGCAGTTATTTGATAAGATTGAAAAGCGTTCGCCTGCGCAGTTAGAGGTTATATTGGCCTATATAGCCTTAAGCCACAGGTATTCCGATGCTAAGCAACCACACATCCGCAAGGCCGAGTTTATGCGCAAGCTACCCGAAGCATGGCCTAAGGTAAAAGCGCTGGAGAAAAAAGGCGTGCTGGAAATATTGGAAGTAGAGGCTGATTTTACATCGGCAGGGGTAGAAAACTACACTGGCAAAAACCTTACCGACTGGCAGCAGGAAGCATTGGTTTCTGTTAAAAAACAACTGGAAGAAAAAGATGTGGTGTTGTTGCAGGGCGTTACATCCAGCGGCAAAACCGAAGTATATATTAAGCTTATTGCAGAGTCTATTGGCAGCGGCAAACAGGTGTTATTTTTAATGCCCGAAATTGCCCTTACCACCCAAATAATCAACCGCCTAAAAAAGGTATTCGGCACCAAGGTTGGCGTGTACCATTCAAGGTTGAATGAGAACGAACGCATTGAAGTTTGGAACCACACCCTTAGCTACAATGGCACCGAAGGCTCGGGCTACGAGATTTTGCTGGGCGCTCGCTCCGCACTATTTATGCCATTTACAAAGCTTGGGTTGGTTATTGTTGATGAGGAGCACGAAAACTCCTTTAAGCAATACGACCCTGCACCCCGCTACCACGCCCGCGATGCCGCTATTTACCTCGCGTCGCTTTTCAAGGCAAAAACAGTATTAGGCTCGGCAACGCCTGCGTTAGAAACCTATTACAACGCCAACAATGGGAAGTATGGCTACGTAATTATGCACCGCCGCTATGCCGATATGGCCATGCCTACTGTAGAAGTACTCAACTTAAAAGAGCTTCGCAAACGCAAGCAAATGCACTCCATTTTTGCTAAGCCCATGCTCGATGATATTGGCCTTGCCCTGCAAAACAAAGAGCAGGTTATCCTGTTTCAAAACCGCCGGGGCTACGCGCCCTTTATAGAGTGTAGCAACTGCGCGTGGGTGCCGCAGTGCATCAATTGCGATGTTAGCCTTACCTACCATAAGCAAAGCGGTGTGTTTAAATGCCACTATTGCGGCTACCATACCCCACCGCCAACAGCTTGTGCAGCCTGCGGTTCAACTGCTTTGCAGCTTAAGGGTTTTGGTACAGAGAAGGTGGAAGATGAATTGAAAATATTCTTCCCCGAAGCCCGCATTGCCCGTATGGACTTAGAAACCACGCGCAGCAAAAACAGCTACCGCCTTATTATCGAAGATTTTGAAAACGGGCAGATTGATATCCTGGTAGGCACGCAAATGGTTACCAAGGGGCTCGATTTTGATAACGTATCGTTAGTAGGTATTTTAAATGCCGATACCATGCTAAACTTCCCTGATTTCAGGGCCTTTGAGCGCAGCTACCAATTAATGGTGCAGGTTAGCGGCAGGGCCGGGCGCAAAAACAAAACGGGCAAGGTGATGATACAAACCACCAACCCCGACCATGTAGTTATCAAAAGCATTATAGCGGCCGATATGGATGGGTTCTACAGCGGCGAATTGGAGCAACGGCAGAACTTCCACTACCCTCCCTACTTCAAACTGGTTGAATTTAGTATAAAGCACAAAAATCCCGACCTGGTTAACCTTGCGGCAGCGCAGTTCGGCACATCGCTAAAAAATATTTTTGGCAATCGCGTGCTGGGCCCTGAGTTTGCCTTGATACCCCGCATCAACAACTATTACATCAAAAAAATAATGCTAAAGGTAGAGCGCGATGCCCCAAGCAGCAAGGTGCGCGATGTTATTGAAGAGTGTATCCACACCTTCCTTTTGCAACCCGATTTTAAATACGTTCAAATTATTGCCGATGCCGACCCTGCCTAACCCACGTAAAATGCTGCTGTTTGATGGTATTGGGGCTATGCTCTCAGCCTTCATGCTGGGCGTTGTTTTAGTGAAGTTTAATAGCAGCTTTAATATGCCTGTAAATGAGCTGCAATTTTTGGCATTAGTAGCCTGCGTGTTTGCAGTATATTCATTGGGGTGCTCCCTTTTTGCTAAACAAAACGCCAAGCTTTACCTTACTGTTATTGCGGTTGCAAACCTGCTATACTGTTGCCTTACAGCATGGCTTGTTTTTACACATGGTAAAGAATTAACTACGCTTGGGTTTATCTATTTTATCGGCGAGATACTGGTTATACTATCCCTTGTTATTGTTGAACTTAAAGTAGCCAAACAGAACTAATGGAACCCGCATTCGACGAATCTGCATTAATTGCTGAAACCACCTACAAAGCGGTGCGCAGCGGTGGCAAAGGCGGCCAAAACGTAAACAAGGTTTCTACCAAGGTTGAGCTTTCTTTTGTTGTAGCTGATTCTAACGTCCTTACCGACGAGCAAAAGGCCCTGGTGTTTGAAAAGCTGATGGCCCGCATTAATGTTGATGGGGTATTAAAAGTAACCGAAGAAGGCGACCGCTCGCAACTGGCCAACAAAGAGGAAGCATATAAAAAGCTAATTAAGCTGATAAAGGGCGCACTTAAAAAGCCTAAAAAGCGTAAGCCCACCAAACCATCTGCCGCATCCAAAGAAGAACGCATAGAAGGCAAAAAGAAACGTTCCTCCATCAAAGAAAACCGCAAAAAGCCAGACTTTTAAAATAAAAAATTCAAATGGCTCTCCCCCTGCGAAGGGGGAGTACTCACGCTGAAGGCGTGAGGGAGGGGGTATAAACTACAGTGCTTTTTCGATTGATTCCCACAACAACCCCGCCGTCCTGTCCCACGAAAAATCCATCCTCCTTACCCTGCCTTTCTCAATCAGCGACAAACGCAAATCACTATCCAGCGCAATACGCTCCATCTGTTCCTTAATAGAATTCGGGTTAAACGGGTCGGCCAGTAAAACCGCGCCGCCACCTACTTCCGGCATCGATGTGATGTTCGATGTTATCACAGGCACATCAGCATTCATACCCTCTAAAATAGGTATGCCAAACCCTTCAAAAAACGGAACATAGGTGAGGCAAAGTGCCGCACCCAAAAGTTGTTGCAACAACTCGTTTGATACCCTTCCAACAAATACCACATCGTCTTTGTGTACAAGCCCTTCATACGCTTGACGAATATCGTCCGTCCACCATTTTTTCTCGCCCACCAACAGCAGTTTGGCATTGTGTCCGGTGGCTTGTTTAAAGGCATCAAACGCCAAAAACAGGTTCACCAAATTCTTGCGCGGGTGTATCAACCCTACAAACAAAAAGTAAGGTGCCCCTTGGCTAAATTGATTTCGTGTAGCTTGTATCTGCGCTTCGCTCAATGGCTTATACAATGTATTACAGCCGTTATATACCACATCAATGGTGTCAGTTGCTATACCATAACTCTGCACTATATCACCCTTAGAAAATTCCGACACAGTAGCTATCCGTGTCGCTTTTTTGGCAAACCGCGGAAAGAAATAATCGTAGTACTTACGGTTGATATTCGGCAAAAATTCTGGGTGGTGCACAAAGTTCAAATCGTGGATAACAGGTAGCTGCGACACATCGGTGCGTAGCGACAGCCATCCGTCAGGCGACAGGAACAAATCGGGTTTATGCTTGCGCAGAACAGGAGGTATACCCCAGTCGAAATATAAGTACCACAGCAGCGGGTGTCGGGCCTGTGGACTGGCAACAACGGGTGTTATATTGCTACTGAATATAAACTCATCATCCCACTTACGGTCGAATATAAAAACAAACTCAACATCAGGGTTGCCCTTGGTAATGCGGCTAAGGGTTTCATAGGTAAACCAGCCTATGCCCTCCATTTTATTGCGGAGCAGCAGGCGTGTATTTACAGCTATTTTCAGTTT
>JAIXUZ010000105.1 GCA_027483285.1 Bacteroidota bacterium | reverse complement strand
TATATTTTAGAAACATTAGGAGATAAAGGCCTTGTAGCCCGTACTACCAATGTTTACGGCTGGGACCCACATACCAAAACTCCAAACTTTTTAATAGGCATTTACCCCAAATTAAAAGCGGGCGAGGCGGTAAACGTTCCCTCGTTTTTATTTGGTAACCCAACCCTGGCTCAAGATTTAGCCACGGCTATTTTAGAGCTGTGCGAGAAAGAGGCAAACGGCATTTACCATGTTGTAGGTCCTGATTATATAAACCGCTACACTTGGGCCAAACGCTATGCCGAAGTGTTGGGCTTTGACCCAGCTTTAATTAATGAAGTGCCCAACCCGCCTGCGGTATTAGTTCCACGCCCTTTTAAATCGCATTTATCAATAGATAAATTGCGGACAACAATAACTACACCCATGCGTGGGGTTGAAGAAGGTTTACAGGCTTTTAAAGCAGCATCTTTACAAGGCGCATAATAATACGCTACATTGGAAAATACCAGGGTTGTACATATCATACCATCATTAGCCAAAGGCGGTGCCGAGCGGCTGGTGCTTGATATTTGCAATGCCCTGGCAAAGCAACCGGGCGTAGAAGTTAAGCTGGTTGTATTTTCTGCTATTGATACCTACCCGCAACTAAGCAAAACGGTAGATGTGGAATTAATTCCCACACGGTACATACCCTCATTAACCGGCAAAACTATAAACGAGACAGAGGCCCTTAAGGCGTTTTTTAACCGCTTTAAACCCCACGTTATACACCTACACCTGTTTGAGGCTGAAATAGCCGCAAGGGCTACTGAATATTACAATGCAGTGTACATTACCCATTGCCATTTTAATACGGTAGAGTATAAAAAATTCAGCCTTGCATCGCTGCTAAACAAAACACTGTTTACCCGTTTGTATGAGCGGGCCTTTGTATTAAAGCATACCCTACGGGCAAAAGCCAACGGCTACATTGCCATATCTAAAGATACAGCGGTGTTTTTCCACCAAAACCTGCCCGCTGCATTGAGTAAAATTGTGGTGCTAATGCTAAATGCCATTAACTATGCTGCTTTTGCCAAAGCACCCCTACCCCAGCCTCCTACAAATGAGTTAAGGTTAATAAATACAGGCTCTTTCATCACCCGCAAAAACCAGCAGTTTTTAGTTAAAGTCTTGGCGCACCTAAAGCAAAAAGGTATAAATGCTAAATTATGTTTATTGGGCGATGGTACTGAGCGTAGCAATATTACAGCTCTTGCCCAATCATTAAACGTGAGCGATAGTTTGCAAGTTCCCGGTAATGTAGAAAATGTTGAAGATTACCTTGCCCAAAGCCACATATACCTGCACTCTGCTACATTCGAGCCTTTTGGCCTGGTACTGGTAGAAGCTATGGCCGCCGGCTTGCCTGTTGTCGCAATAGATGGTATGGGCAACCGAGATGTAAATGTCGAAGGCAAAACAGGTTTCCTAATGCCTGCAGATACATCTCCAGAAGCGTTTGCCGATAAGATAATCGCTTTAAGCAATAATACGGCTTTGTATGATGAGATGAAAGCCTACGCGCGCAACTTTGCCGCCGGGTTTGATATTGATTCGTATACAGCCAGGTTGCTGGAAATATACAAAGGCCTTATCTAATGGTTTAATTGCGGAGAGGGCGGGATTCGAACCCGCGATACCCTTACAGGTATACAAACTTTCCAGGCTTGCTCCTTCAACCACTCGGACACCTCTCCTTTTGTGGTTGCAAATATGCTCTAAAAACCTAACACAATCACGCTTAAACAGTCAAAAGCTAAGAATATTAGGTTATCCCGATTATTAGTTTTACCTTTGTAATCTTCTTTTTTGAATATTGTTTGATAATGCTTTTTTGTAATACCCATTTTTACATTCAGTTTTACTTGCATCTTTCTTAAAAAGTAGCCCGAGCAGGGTAACACGCAGTTACTCAAGCTCACTTTTTTAAAAACTGAATAGTATAAATGACATTTTCTGATTTAAACCTGATAGGTACTCTTACTGAGGCCTTGACGAAAAAGGGGTACACCACTCCCACCCCCATCCAAGAGCAGTCTATCCCCCACATTTTAGAAGGTAAAGATATTTTTGGCTGCGCCCAAACAGGCACCGGTAAAACAGCGGCATTTGCCCTACCTATATTACAGCTTATACACGCCAAAGGCAACACGCCCAAAGGTGTTATAAAAGCCCTTATACTGGCCCCAACACGTGAACTTGCTTTGCAAATAAGCGAGAATTTTCACGCTTATGGCAAAGGAACCAACATTAGGCACGCCGTAGTATTTGGCGGCGTATCGCAATTTGCCCAGGTTAATACCCTTAAACAAGGTGTTGATGTGTTGGTAGCAACCCCCGGCCGTTTGTTAGACTTAATGAACCAGGGCTACATCAAACTTAACAATATTGAATACTTTGTATTAGATGAAGCCGACCGTATGCTTGATATGGGCTTTATTAATGATATAAAGAAAATAATAGCCAAGCTGCCTGCTAAAAAACAAACCTTGTTTTTCTCGGCTACAGCTGCGCCTGAAATTATGAAGCTGGCTAACACCCTGCTACAAAATCCGGTAAAGGTTACTGTTACGCCTGTATCTACCGCTGCCGAATTGGTTAAACAATCGGTATACTATGTAAACAAGGCTGACAAGCGCGACTTGCTGCGCCACGTGCTTAACAATAATAATATTGAGCATGCGTTAGTATTTACCCGTACCAAACGTGGTGCCGATAAGGTGGTAAAAGAACTGATTAAAAGCGGCATTAAGGCCGAAGCTATACACGGTAACAAATCGCAAGGCGCACGCGAACGTGCCCTTAAAGGCTTTAAAAACCGTACCATTAGGGTATTGGTAGCTACAGATATCGCATCGCGCGGTATTGATGTAGACAAACTAAGCCACGTAATAAACTTTGAAATGCCCGAACAAGCAGAAACTTATGTTCACCGTATTGGCCGCACCGGCCGTGCAGGCGAATCGGGTGTTGCACTATCTTTTTGCGACAGGGATGAGATGGATTATTTGAAAGACATAAACAAACTAATCAAAAAAACGATTGAAGTAGTGAAAGTTCATCCTTTCGCTTAAATAAAAGAGTAAATTGCAATTAATATAATATAACAATCAATTAAAATGAAAACAGGTACAGTAAAATTCTTTAACGAATCTAAAGGATTCGGTTTTATCACAGAAAGTGGCTCAGGTCAAGAAATCTTTGTTCACGTTTCTGGCTTATCTCAAGAAATTCGTGAGAACGATAACGTTACTTATGACGTTCAAGAAGGTAAAAAAGGCTTAAACGCGGTTAACGTTCGTTTAGCATAATTTTACCCCAATAACCTTATAAAGTTATTACATCCGCAATAGCGCCTGCAAGTTTCCCTTGCAGGTATTTTGCGATTAACAAGAAAAAATCAATAAATAATAACAATAAACAATTATTACAATGAAAACCGGTACAGTAAAATTTTTCAATGAGTCTAAAGGCTTCGGATTTATCGTAGCTGATGGTACTAACCAAGAAATCTTCGTTCACGTTTCTGGCTTATCTCAGCCAATCCGCGAGAATGACAAGGTTACTTTCGACGTTCAAGAAGGCAAAAAAGGCCTTAACGCGGTAAACGTACGTTTAGCGTAATTTTTATAAGGCTTCTTATAAATATTAAAGGCAGCTATCTTTCGGTAGCTGCCTTTTGTTTTGTAGTAATATCAACCTACACCTAATTGCTAAGCTCGCCCCGCAAAGGCTCCTGTAGCTTCTCCAACACCTCTGCCCTATCGGTGTAATTCCCCAGTAAGAACATCAACTTAGCCACTGCTGCTTCGGTCGTCATATCGGCACCGCCAACAACGCCTGCATCATCCAGCTGCCTGCTTGTTTCGTACTTGCCCTGCTCTACCGCACCGCCGTAGCATTGAGTTACGTTCAATACTATAACCCCACTTTTTACCGCCTGCTTAATAGCGTTTACAAACCATTTTTCGGTAGGCGCATTGCCACTTCCGTATGTTTCAACTATCAGCGCCTTAAGGCCCTTTATACCCGTAACCGCTTTCACCACCTCGGCACTCAACCCCGGGAATATCTTTAGTATTGCTATGTTGCTATTCAACTTTTTATATAGTTTGATTGGCAATATTGGCCTATCTGCAATGGCATCGGTATCAAAGTTTAGGTTCACACCAGCCTCTGCCAATACAGGGTAGTTTACCGAGTTAAAAGCCTGAAACAGCTCAGAGTTAATCTTATGCGACCGGTTGCCCCTATACAGCTGGTTTTTAAAGTACACACACACCTCGGGTACTGTAGGTTTACCATCGGTACTATGAGCTGCCAGCTCTACCGATGTTATCAGGTTTTCCCTTGCATCGGTACGCAACACTCCAATAGGCAATTGTGCTCCGGTAAATATCACCGGCTTACCTAAATTCTCAAGCAAAAAGCTTACGCCCGATGCGGTGTAGGCCATCGTATCAGTGCCATGCAGTACTACAAACCCATCAAAAGCGTTATAGTTTTTGTATACTATTTCAGCAATCTCTATCCAGTGTTTAGGTTGAATGTCTGACGAATCTATAGGCGTAGCAAACGACACCGATTCCAGTTTCACATTCATCTTACCCAACTCGGGCACATTCTTTAGTATATGGCCAATATCAAACGCCTTAAGGCTACCCGTGCGACTATCAGCCACCATACCTATGGTGCCTCCCGTATATATTATCAATACCGATTTCTTTGCCATTAGGTACCAAATAATTTAATTGAATTCTCCGTAGTAATCCTCGCTAACTCTTGTAATGACATTTCTTTAATATCGGCTAGTTTTTGCGCTACCAAAGCAGTATACGCACTCTCATTACGTTTGCCACGGTGCGGCATAGGTGCCAAGTACGGCGAATCTGTTTCCAGCAGCAGGTGTTTCAGGTCAATATCTTTAACCACTGCATCAAGCCCCGAATTTTTAAACGTAAGCACCCCGCCTATGCCCAGCATAAAGCCGAAACCTATCGCACGCTCGGCCTGCGCTAAACTACCTGTAAAGCAATGGAACACACCTCCAACCTTTCCTTTATAATCTTCTAAAATATTGGCTATAATATCAAACGATTCCCTGCTGTGAATACAAATAGGCAGCTTACGCTCTATAGCAAACTCAACCTGCCTTTTAAAAGCCTTAGTTTGAATATCTAACGTTGTCTTATCCCAATACAGGTCTATGCCAATTTCGCCCACGGCGCAAAAAGTTTCACGGTCAAAATAGGCAAACAAGGCTGCCAGCTCTTCCTCAAAATTTTCTTTTACATGGCAGGGATGCAGCCCCATCATAGGGAAACACATATCGGGGTATCGCTTAGCCAGTGCCACCAAAGCATCGGCTGTTGCCAAGTCAACATTCGGAAGAAAGCAACGGGTAACACCCGCAGCCTTTGCCCTTTCTATAACCTCATCTATATACTCGGCAAACTCTGTAGCATACAGGTGGGTGTGGGTATCTGTAATAACCATGCTTACTTTTTCAAACTGGCTACCAATGCTCCCATAGCCGCGCGCGCGCCGGGGCTCCACCACTGTTTGATGATAGGGGAATAAGTCGAATCAAAATCTTTTTCAAAAACCTTCAGCATGTCTTCGCGCATAATGGCTTTGCTCATTTGCCAAACGGTGGTATCAAATTTCAATAGTTTGTCTATAAGTTCATTGGCTTTGGCCTCTACTTCTTCCAGCGGACAAACAACATCAATAAGGCCTATTTTTTCGCCCTCTTCAGCCGTATACAATTTGCC
>JAIXUZ010000391.1 GCA_027483285.1 Bacteroidota bacterium | reverse complement strand
TTTATTTTGAAGTTTGCGGCTGCGGTAAGGTGGGTACCCTCGTTATACCAACGGCCAAAACCAGCGCCTGAATCTTGCGGTATAGTAGATGGGTATCCGGAGATGTATTCCGCATCATCAAAGCCATTGGTGTTAACCTTTCCGCCAAAGTAGCTAAGCGTAAGGCTAAAGTCGCTAACGGAAAAGCGTTTAAACGGCTTGGCAATGGTATCTTTATTTTGGGCATAATTAACAGTAATAAAAGAACATAAGACAAGTAATAGTACTAATCGTTTCATAAAGGTTACCTTGGTGCACAAATATAACGTAGCTTTGCACAATTTATTTAGTTATATAAGATGAAATCGAAAGAAGAGATAGTAAAGAACTGGTTGCCGCGCTATACGGGTGTGGCTTTAGAAGATTTTGGCGACTACATACTGCTTACCAACTTTGGTAACTATGTGCACATGTTTGCCCAACAGTATGGCGTGCCTGTAAACGGACTAGACCGACCAATGCCCAGCGCTACGGCCAACGGCATTACCATTATAAACTTTGGCATGGGCAGTCCCAACGCTGCTACTGTTATGGACCTGCTTAGCGCCATAGAGCCTAAAGCCTGCCTGTTTTTGGGCAAGTGCGGCGGCCTTAAAAAGAAAAACCAACTGGGCGACCTGGTATTGCCTATTGCCGCCATACGCGGCGAGGGTACCAGCAACGACTATATGCCACCTGAAGTGCCTGCGCTGCCGGCCTTTAGTTTACAAAAAGCAGTATCGACCACGATACGCGATAACAACTGCGACTACTGGACAGGTACTGTGTACAGCACCAACCGCAGGGTTTGGGAGCACGATGAGGAGTTTAAAAACTACCTGCGCAAAACCCGCACCATGGCTATTGATATGGAAACGGCTACCATTTTTACCTGCGGCTTTCACAACGAGATACCTACCGGCGCCTTGCTGCTGGTTAGCGACCAGCCGATGATACCTGAGGGTGTTAAAACGGAAGAAAGCGACAAAAAGGTAACTACCGACTATGTAAACCTACACCTGAAAGTGGGGGTAGAAGCCCTGCAAATGCTTAAAAACAAAGGGTTGACGGTGAAACACCTCCTTTTTGACTAGGAAATTAGGTTAACATCTGAAACCTGACATCTGACAGCAAGAAACTAATAGATTTTAGTTGTTAGATGTTAGATTTTACATTGTTATTTAAAAACGTTCTAAACAAGGCTTGCGTTTTAGTTACGTAAGGCTTTGTGTGCTATATTTGCAGCCGCTTTCACAAACAATTTTTTTATTTATTTTATGTCGGCTGAAAGGGCCCTTGAGGGCAATACAAGTGTAATGGTAAAGGTAAAAGAGTTTGCGCGCTTAATGAAACTGCGCCTTGCGTCGCTGGTGGTATTTTCGGCCGGTGTTACCTATGTTACCGCCGCCGACACTATCAACTGGAGCATTTTACTTTGGGTTTTGGTAGGTGGCCTTTTGGTTACCGGCGCCGCCAATGGCTACAACCAGGTGATAGAGCAGGAAACCGACAAGCTAATGGCACGCACGGCCAACCGTCCGCTGCCTATTGGCGCATTAACTACGTTTGAAGGCTTAGCATTTTGCTCTGTTATAGGTGCCGGCGGTATTGTTTTGCTGTGGACACAGGTAAATATGCTGAGCGCCATATTGGGTTTACTGGCTATTGTGCTATATGCCCTTGTGTACACCCCAATGAAAAAGGTTAGCCCGCTGGCTGTTTTTGTGGGGGCTTTCCCCGGGGCGTTGCCTACCATGATTGGCTGGGTAGCTGCCGACGGCGATATTACTATTGGTGCGTGGACGATGTTCGCGATACAGTTTATCTGGCAGTTTCCACACTTTTGGTCTATTGCCTGGATATTGAATGACGATTACCAAAAAGCCGGCTTTAAAATGATGCCTACCGAGGGTGGGCGCAACGCAGCCAGCGCAATACAAATGGTTATCTACTCGCTGGTATTGGTACCAATGGGTATTTTACCTTACTGGTTAAAGTTAACGGGATTAACATCGGCTGTAATAGCTGTGGTTGCCGCCCTGTTATTCACATACCAGGCTTATAAGTTGTTAAAGCACCTGGACATACCGCAGGCTAAGAGGCTTATGTTTGCCTCTATAATTTACCTCCCGGTAGTGCAGTTGGCATATATGTTTGATAAAATTTAATAGATATGCAAGGCAAGGCCTTAGACCCAAAATATAGTGACATTGAAATTTTGCAACGCAGGCGTGCAAAGGTTACTATGATGTATGTTGGCATTATATCAATAATAATGCTGTTTGCTGGCTTTACGTCGGGCTATATACTGCGCATGGGGCAGGCGGGCTGGGATGCTGTAGACCTTCCACCAGCGTTTACCACCAGCACTGTATTGATTGTACTAAGCAGCTTTACCATGTTTTGGGCGCAGGCAGCGGTTAAAAAGAACCAAAACGGCGCTGTATTGCTAGGTTTAGTGCTTACCCTGCTATTGGGTATAGGCTTTGCCATAAACCAATACATAGGTTTTCAGCAATTATTTGCCCAGGGCAACTCATTTGTTAGCCGCAACACGGCCAGCTCTTGGATGAACCTGCTGCCATTTATGCACCTTTTGCATTTGGCGGGTGGCCTACTATCGCTTTTGGTGGTAATTTTTAGGGCGCGAAAGGGTGCCTACACCGCCGAAAATTACCTTGGATTGCGCTTAAGTGCCATATATTGGCATTTTTTAGATATTTTATGGGTGTACCTTTTCGTGTTTTTGTATTTAATTCGTTAAAATTGCACCGCGAAATTTTTGAACAACACAAACTGTTAATAATAGATTAATAAAAAGATGTCAGCACACACTGCCGAAGTAAGCACAGAAAAACCATCGTGGTTTGGTGGAACGTCGCCCTACAACGTTAGCTATGGAAAGCTAATGATGTGGTTCTTCCTAGTATCAGACGCGTTTTCATTTTCGGGGCTTTTAATTGCCTACGGTTTCCAACGCTTTAACCACGTAACTGAATGGGCTGTGCCTGATAACGTGTTTAACAGCTTTCCGTTTTTAGAGGGCAACAACTACCCAATGGCCTATGTGGGCTTAATGACGTTTATCCTTATCATGTCATCGGTAACAATGGTATTGGCTGTTGAGGCCGGCCACCGTAACGACAAGAAAGACGTTATAAAATGGATGCTATGGACGATTATAGGTGGTTTTACCTTTTTAGGCTCTCAGGCTTATGAGTGGTACCACTTTATACACGGTACCGCTACCGGTGGTATTGTTGATGGTATGCAATACTTTGGCGCTAACCTGGAGCATAACCAATATGGCCACAAGCTATTTGGATCATTTTTCTTCTTTATCACAGGTTTCCATGGTTTCCACGTATTTAGCGGGGTTGTAATCAACATTATTATCTTTATCAACGTATTAGCCGGCACTTACGAGCGCCGCGGCCACTACGAGATGGTTGAAAAAGTAGGCCTTTACTGGCACTTTGTAGACTTGGTTTGGGTATTCGTATTCACCTTCTTCTACCTGTTATAATTTAAGTTTAAAGCGAAAATAAATCAGCATAAAAAATTAACTATGGCCCAGCACCAACACCAACCAGGCGTTATACCAAAACCACAAACTAAATGGATTTGGCAAGTATTTTGGCTTTTGCTTATTGTAACCCTTATTGAGGTAGGTTTAGCCCACCCTGATGTGCGCACCTTCTTCTCTCCATTGTTCTTTAAGCTATTCATCATATCATTTACATTGCTTAAGGCCGGTTTTATTGTGGCAGCCTATATGCACTTAAAAGATGAGGTTAAAAACCTTATCCTATCTGTTGTATTGCCCTTTGTACTGATTATATACCTTATAGTACTTGTATTGATTGAAGGTAACTACGTAACGCTACACCGCACTATTGTTGAGCAACTATTGGTTCAATAACATTAACCGTGAAAACGATATAATACAAAATCCCGGTTTTGAACAAAATCGGGATTTTTTTATTTATTCGGCTGCACCGCAAAGGTTGCAATGAAAAAATAAGCACATGAAAAAGTTTATAATACCCTTAGTAGCCCTTACTATATTAATAGTACCATCTATACTATACCTGGCAGTTACCACAGGCAAGCACAATTTTGGCAACCTGCCCTACTACGGCCCAAAACAAGCCCACGACACAACCGATGCTAAAGGCAACCCTAAAAAAGATACGCTATACCACCAAATACCTACGTTTGCTTTTACCAACCAAGACAATAAGCTTATTGGCACCACCGACCTTGACGGAAAGGTATATATAGCCAACTTTATTGCTACCACCAATACTGACACTACCAAGAAAATGAGTGTGTTGATGCAGGAGGTGCAGAAGAAAATTAAGGGCGACTACCGGATAAAAACGGAGGATTTCAGGATAGTATCGTTTACTGTAGACCCAATCGCCGACAGTTTACCGGCACTGAAAAACTACAGCAAACGCCTGCAGGCCGACAGTACGATTTGGAACTTTGTAAGCGGCAACACTGCCGAAATAAACGCCCTTGCACGCAAAGGGTACCTGCTGAATGTGGACTCTACAGCGTCTGCCTTTGTTACCGGTAAGTTTATACTGGTAGATAAAAACCGCCATGTGCGCGGCATATACGATGGTACCAATATTGAAACCGTTAACAAAATGGTGGAGGATATTAAGGTGCTGTTTGCCAACTACAGGCTGGCTAAAAAGGGTAGCGGCAATGATAGCCCTAAGCTTGAACAACGCAGGGAAAAGAAGTAACCAATGGCAACACCGGCATGGGTAGAACGGCTTAAAAAACGTTGGGGGCTAACCTCTAACTGGGATTTTGCTGTAATATTTACGGTGTTTGCCGTTACAGGAACCACCACTGCTTTTAGCAAGCGCTATTTTTTTGAGTGGGTAGGGCTTGATACCGACCCCTTATGGCTGTATATACTTTGCTACATAGGTTATATGCTGCTAGCCTATCAACCTATATTATTATTTTTTGGCACCCTCGTGGGCAAGTTCACTTTCTTTTGGGGCTTTGTAAAGCGCTTTATAGGCTGGCTGCTTAAGCCTTTTGGGGTAAAATTGTAGTAATCTCGCCCCTAAACCTCTCAAAAGGAGAGAAGATATTTTAAAAAACCACATCGGCGTATTGCTCGGGTGCTTTTTCAAACACTGTTTTAGCAAAGTGGCAGGCGGGTACAATTTTGTAGTGCTTATCGCGGGCAAAAGCTACGGCAGCGGCTACCAATTGCTTACCCAGGCCTTTGCCGCCATGCTCATCGCCTACTATAGTATGCTCAATGATAAACTTTCCGGGGCCTGCATGCACATAGGTCATAAAAGCAATTTCTTCGCCGTTTTCCAGTATAAAAAAGCGGCCGTCTTTTCCGTCGTCGGTGTGTTGTATTTGCATGGTATTAGTAGTTTACCCAAACAAGCCTTTAAATACCTCTTCTATTTTAGAGGTGAAGACAACCTGTATGTTGTACTTTTTAAGGTCGAGGCCCTTTTGGTTGAATTTGGAAATGAAGATGCGGTCGAAGCCGAGTTTCTCGGCTTCCATAATGCGGTTTTCAATGCGGTTAACAGGTCGTATTTCGCCCGAAAGGCCCACCTCTGCCGCAAAGCATGTTTTACCGGGGATGGCAATATCCTCGGCCGATGAAAGGATGGAGCATACAATGGCCAGGTCAGTTGCGGGATCATCAACCCTAATACCTCCGGCTATGTTAAGGAACACATCTTTAGCTGCCAAACGGAAGCCACAGCGCTTTTCGAGCACCGCCAGCAGCATATTTAGCCTGCGTGCATCAAAGCCTGTGGTAGAGCGTTGGGGAACGCCGTATACGGCTGTACTAACCAATGCCTGTGTTTCTATAAGCATGGGCCTAACTCCCTCCATTGTGGCTGCAATGGCAATACCACTAAGGTATTCATCGCGGTAAGATATTAGAATCTCCGATGGGTTGCTAACCTCGCGCAGGCCGTTGGTAATCATTTCGTAAATGCCCATTTCGGCTGTAGAGCCAAAGCGGTTTTTTATGGCCCGCACAATGCGGAATATGTAGTTGCGGTCGCCCTCAAACTGCAGCACTACATCAACCATATGCTCCAGCACTTTAGGGCCGGCTATGCTGCCCTCTTTGGTAATATGGCCAATAAGCACTACGGGGGTGCCGCTTTCTTTGGCAAACTTTAGCAACTCGCCGGTACACTCGCGTATTTGCGATACGCTACCGGGCGATGATTCTATAAAGGAGGTAGAAAGGGTTTGGATAGAGTCGATGATAACCAAATCGGGTTGTACATCTTCTATCTGTTTAAACAGGTTTTGGGTATTGGTTTCGGCCAGTATATAGCATTGCTCGTTGATAATGCCAATACGTTCGGCCCGCATTTTTATCTGCTGGTTGCTTTCCTCGCCCGATACATAAAGGGTTTTAATGCCCGGTTGTTGCAGGGCTATTTGTAGCATAAGGGTAGACTTGCCAATGCCGGGTTCTCCACCTAATAAAACTAATGAGCCCGCAACCAGGCCACCGCCTAACACCCGGTTTAGCTCGTTATCTGACAGAACAATGCGCTGCTCGGTATTATGCTCAATTTCGGTAACTAGAGTGGGCTTATTTACCCTTTTAGAACTGCCCGTTGAGCCTTGCCAGCCAGGGCGCTTATCTTCCTTAACTACCAGTTCTTCAACATAGGTATTCCACTCGCCACAACTGAGACATTTACCAATCCACTTTGGCGATTGGGTACCGCAACTCTGGCAAAAAAATGTGGTTTTAGCCTTACTCATGCAAACGAAAAACTAAAAGCTAAAAGTGAAAAATTGAAAGATTAACAGTAAAGCAAATGTGCCGTTACTCTATCTTGATGAACTCGCGGGTAATCATGCCGCCATTGTCGAAATTGGCAATACGCATGATTTCATTATCGATGTCAATAACACGCCATTTGCCGTTATAGAAGTCAAGATTGTTACCCTGAAAATCCATTGTAATACGGCTTGATGTAGATACATATGTACCAGTGCCTCTTACAATGTTGCCATTAGGGTCGTCGCATATTTTTACTTCTCCATCTTGAAAAATCCAATATTCGTATGGCAGGTTAGATGTTTTTAACCTTTCTAAACGCCAAGTACCAGGCAATGCAGTCTTTGTACGCTTGCAGTCGCTAAAACCCGTAACAACAATAGTTGCAACAAGTAATATGGTGATGGTTTGTAAAAATTTTTTCATAACATACTATACAGGTTGTAAATATACAACAAATGCTACTGAATGACAAAATTACCCTAATGATACTATTTTGTTAATAATAGAAGAGCTTGAAAAGCCTGTAACAAAGGAAATAACCTGTACGCTGCCGCCGTTATTTTTAACAACATCGGCCCCTACTATTGTATCGGGGGTATAGTCGCCGCCTTTAACCAAAAAATCGGGCTTAATGGCTGTTATCAGGTTAAGGGGGGTATCTTCGGTAAACAGTATTACAGCATCAACAAAACTAAAAGCAGCCAACACTTCGGCACGGCTTTGCTCATCGTTTACAGGGCGGTTGGGGCCTTTTAATTTAGCTACAGAGCTATCTGCATTTAAGCCCACTATAAGCCTGTTGCCAAGGCTTGCAGCCTGCGCCAGATATTCTATATGCCCACGGTGGATAATATCAAAACAGCCATTGGTAAACACAATGGTATTGTTTGCAAAACGCCAGGTATGTGCCCTGCGTAGTAAATCGTCAAGTGTAACTATTTTATTGCGTAGCACTTGTAGCTTGTCCATCGTTATGTTTTGAGGGTAAAGTAAGTAAGCTACCAACACCCAGTATGCAGGTGGTAGCAATTTGCGACAAGTGGAAAACAGTTGCCAGCACCAACCCCTGCGATGCGGCTATACCAATAAATTTTAGTGCCTCAACAATGGCAAACTCGTAGGTACCTGCCCCACCAGGCGTTGGAGCCGCCATGCCTATGCTGCCCATAACAAAAAGGAATAGCGAGTCGACAAAGCCTAACGACGCAACAACTGGTATGCCGAAAAAGCATACATACATCATTAAAAAATACACTACCCACATAAACAGGCTAAGCACCAAGAAAAGGCGTAATTTCTTCAAGCGAAAAACGGCGGTAAGGCCCGATGTAAAATCGGCAACAAAGCCACGCAGCTTAGCGCCAAACTTGCTGCTGCGTACCAAATACCTAAAGCCGAAAATAATAGCCGCCAGCCCAACCAAAGCCACGATGATAAATACCGGATTGGTAGCAGCGTTGCCTATTTTTTGACCTATGGGGTTAAAAAAGTTATGTATTAAAAACTGCCCAAGGGTTTCAAGCCTAAGCACTACAACTGTAAAGATGAGTATCAGCAGGCAGATAACATCTATGGCCCGCTCTGCCACTACGGTACCTATAAGTGTGTTTAACGGAATTTTGTTTGTGCGGTTAAGTATTGTGCACCTTGTAACTTCGCCCAGGCGCGGAAAAGCTAAGTTGGCCAAGTAGCCAATGCTTACTGCTTTAGTAGAATTTATAACGGTGGTTTTATAGCCTAATGAGTCGAGCAAAAGATTCCAACGCCAGGCACGGATAAAGTATGCAGGTAATGATACCATCATGGATAGCAGTATCCACCAATAGTTCATTTTCTTAGCCTGCTCCAGCAGCTTATTTATATCCTCCTCGCGGAAGATATACCATAGCAACCCCGCTGCTATGCTAGCAAATACAATGTACCTTAATACTGCAGCAAGTGTTTTGTTCAATGGCTATTTGTTTAGTTTATTGGTTTCGCTGTTGGGAAACCCCAACCATGGTTCAAAGGTTTTAGCTTCTTCAAAATCCATTAAGGCGTACGACATGATAATCAGTAAATCGCCCACTGCTACGCGGCGCGCAGCAGCCCCGTTAAGACATATCTTACCACTTCCACGTTCGCCTTTTATTACATAGGTTTCCAAACGCTCTCCATTTGTAATATTTACAACCTGTACCTTTTCGCCTTCTATAAAATTTACGGCATCCATCAGGTCT
>JAIXUZ010000135.1 GCA_027483285.1 Bacteroidota bacterium | reverse complement strand
AGCGCAATGTGCAGGCCTATATAAAAGACCGCAACAAGCAGCTGGAACTGGTAGACCCCGACCGTCACACCAAGCGGATTTTGGAAACCATGAAAAAGGATTTGCGCCTTACGGAAGTGCCGGTGCATATTGAATGTTTTGATAACTCGAACATACAGGGTGCCTTTCCTGTCGCAGCTATGACGGTGTTTAAAAACGCCAAGCCAAGCAAAAAAGACTACCGCCACTTCAACATAAAAACGGTAGAAGGCCCTAACGATTTTGCATCAATGGAGGAGATTATCTACCGCCGCTACAAGAGGGTATTGGATGAAGGGTTGGATATGCCCCAACTGATAGTTATTGACGGTGGCAAAGGCCAGTTAAGTTCGGCCATAAACAGCCTGGAGAAATTGGGACTGCGTGGCAAAGTGGGCATAATTGGCATTGCCAAAAAGCTGGAAGAGATTTACTTTCCCGGCGACCCATACCCGATGTATATTGATAAACGGTCGGAGAGTTTGCGCATTATCCAGCAGATACGCGATGAGGCCCATAGGTTTGGCATAACCCACCACCGCAAAAAACGCAGCAAGGAAACCATTACTACCGAACTGCTGAACATACCGGGAATAGGGGAGAAGCTGGCTAACGACTTGTTGAATAAATTCAAATCGGTTAAGCGGATTAAAGAAACCCCGATAGCCGAAATTGAAAAGGAGATAGGCCCCGCCAAAGCCAAACTCATCTTCGATTATTTTGAAAAACAAAAGAGTAACTAACTCTCCCCCTAGGATAGGGGGAGTACCGCGAAGCGGGGAGGGGGTACGGATTGAAGAATAATAATTAATCTCTCCTCTCCTTTGGAGAGGGGTTGGGGGTGAGGCCATATTTTACTATTTTAGCAACTTGTCTACACGCAAATGCCCAATTATCCTAACGCAATCCAAAGTAAACTACCTAAAGTAGGTACTACCATTTTTACCATAATGAGCGGCCTTGCAAATGAGCATGGTGCCGTTAACCTGTCGCAGGGCTTTCCCGATTTTGGGGTATCGCCCAGGCTTATTTCGCTGGTAACAGAGAATATGAATAAAGGGCACAATCAATACGCCCCAATGCCCGGCCTCATGGCCTTGCGCGAGGCTATTGCCCAAAAAACAGAGGGCCTTTATTCAGCCCAATACGACCCTGAAACAGAGATTACCATTACCGCCGGAGGCACACAGGCCTTATTTACTGCTATATCCGCTTGGGTAAAAGAGGGCGATGAGGTTATTATAATAGAACCTGCCTACGATAGCTATGCCCCTGCGGTAGAGCTGTGCGGTGGCCGCCCGGTATATGCGCAACTCAGTTATCCTGATTTTACCATCAACTGGGATGGCGTTAAAAAGCTGGTAAACCGCAACACGCGGATGATTATCATCAACACCCCGCACAACCCTACAGGCAGCATCCTTACGGCGGCTGATATGGATAAGCTGGAAAAGCTTACCCGCAATTCTGACATTGTTATTTTAAGCGATGAGGTGTATGAGCATATCATTTTTGACGGGCTGGAACACCAAAGCGTAGCCCGCTACCCTAAGCTGGCCGAGCGTAGCTTTATCGTATCATCATTTGGTAAAACTATCCATGCTACAGGCTGGAAAATAGGCTACTGCCTGGCCCCTAAAAACCTGATGACCGAGTTCCGCAAGGCACACCAATTCAATGTGTTTTCTGTAAATACTCCGATGCAATATGCGTTGGCAGAATATATCCAGGATAAGAGTACATACTTGGAATTAGCCGACTTCTACAAAAAGAAACGTGACACCTTTAACAACCTTTTTGCCGGCATGCGGTTTAAATTAAAGGCCTCGCAGGGTACTTACTTCCAGTTGTTGGATTATTCAGCAATAACGGATGAGAAAGACACTGAGCTGGCCATTAGGCTAACCAAAGAGTTTGGCGTGGCATCTATACCCATTTCGGTATTTTACCACAAGCCGCAAGACAATAAAGTGCTGCGTTTTTGCTTTGCCAAAGGGGAAGATACTATGGAAAAAGCCGCAGAAAAACTTAGAAAATTTGCATAATGGAATCTGCTGAAATACTCAAAATAACCACCATACAGTCTGACCTTGTTTGGGAAGATGCTGCTGCTAATATTGCCCATTTTGAAAGGCTGATTAGTACCATTACCCATACAGACATTATTGTATTACCCGAAACGTTTACCACAGGTTTCAGCATGGGGGTTACCCATCTGGCTGAGCCTAACGGCGGGCCATCTGCCCAATGGATGTTGGTACAAGCCAAGGCCAAAAACGCGGTGGTTATGGGCAGCATTATTACTGAAGATGGTGGCCGATATTACAACCGTTTATATATAGCTATGCCTACCGGCGAATTAAACCACTACAATAAGCGCCATTTGTTTAGCCTGTCTGACGAGGATAAGTATTTTACCTCCGGTAAAGGCACCCATATTTTTGAATATAAAGGCTGGAAGATAAACCCTTTGGTTTGCTACGATTTACGCTTCCCTGTTTGGAGCCGCAACATTAAAAACCACGCGGGCTTTGAGTACGATGTGCTGATATACGTTGCTAACTGGCCCGAGCGCCGCAACCATGCGTGGAAAAGCTTGTTACCTGCCCGAGCTATTGAAAATCAGGCCTATGCTATTGGGGTAAACCGAATTGGTAACGATGCAAAAGACATTTATTGTTCAGGTGATTCTGCCGTGTACGACTTTAAAGGCGAAGCCCTTTTTGTTGCTGATGTGGGTATAGAAAGTGTGCAAACTACAGAACTTAACTACCATGATTTAGTAGCCTTCCGCCGCACGTACGCATTTTTAAGTGATGCAGACAGGTTCAGTATAGAAGTCTAAATTCATTTTGAATTTTGCATTCTGAATTTTGCATTAATATCCGTACTTCTTCCCCCATCGCTGCTTTAAGAACTGGCGAAGCTCATGCTCCCTCGCATTAGGGCCGGGGTTGTACAATACTGTACCACTTACTTTTTCAGGAAGGAATTCCTGTTCTACAAAGTTATTTTCGTAGGTATGGGCATACTTGTAATTATCGCCATAGCCCATGTT
>JAIXUZ010000156.1 GCA_027483285.1 Bacteroidota bacterium | reverse complement strand
TTAGACCCAAGAGAAAAAAGGAGTTTTTTGTTCTCTTTTTTCTGGCGAAGCCAGACAAAAAGGGAGACGTGTTTAATTATGAGTAATAAAGTAATTGGTATTACAATAAATACTATATCCTAATTATGGCAGACAGTCCAGATATTGACGATAATATTTTACTGTCAGGAACATATGACCCTAAAAGCAAAGAGATTATCAAATTTATTGAAAAGAATATTGCAGGGTTAAGTGTAGATGCACTTACACAAGTGTGCCGAATTATTAAAAAAAATGATGAAAAATTCACAGCAAAAAAAGAATTCGTCCTTATTAACCTGGGTGGGCTTAAAGACGAAACAATTCGTGAAATAGTGTCATTTCTTGTATTTATACGGAAGAATGAAAACTTACTTGCACAAGATGAACTGTTAAAAAAACAAATGAAAAGCCAACTTGACTCAAACAATAAGTAATGAATAAGTCTTTTCGCCTTTGCTGGATGGGTATTGTGGCAAATCCATTGGCATTGGTAAGCGTTGAATATCGTTTGAATAGCCTAAATACTGCTTAACATTGGTAATTATATCAGGCACTGCTTCGCGAATAACCAAATCGTTTAACTCACGGATTTGTTGAGGAATATTATAATCCAAATGCTTAGCATATTGTAAATATATACTGCGCATAATAATTTGTAATTGTGTATCATTTTGGCGGCCTATACGAATTGGCTTATGACCAGATAAGATTGGGTCAGTATCCCGCTGACATATTTCATATACGGCATTACGTATATCCCGCTGTAAGGCTTCTATGTTATCTTTACTGAAATATGCACCACTTAATGGGGTTTTTTCCTGGGTATGATTCAGTGTGTTTTCAAAGTGTGTTTGTGGCTGATTACTATTCTTGTAAAGGTCATATGCAGGTGCACTTTGTTTTACGTCAAAGAATACACGCCCATTTTTCCCCCAGTCAGTATTTATAGGCGGTCCGAGGACTGAATTAGAATAGAATTCTGAATTGCTTTGACCGTAAATGTTAACGTCTTGATAATTTGAAACAGGTGTATATGACATTTTGTTTATTTTTCTTATTATTTGGAGTTCTTATTATTTCTTATTATTCTTATGCTTTATTATTATTTTTCGTGTTTAATCTTATTTTGCAAACTGTTTAGAACCCCCATGTATTTTATTCTGTCAAATTAAATAAACGAATTAAAAATCTGTGCCGGGTAATAAATGGAAACAGTAACATCTGGTATAACAACATTTATACTATCAAGCACTAACAAGCTTAATACATTAATTAAAGAAATAACTACTACGCAATGGATTATACTATACAGTGCTATTGCATTTATATGTGCACTATATTTGGCATGGTTCCGTATTAAGAAAATGCGCGACCAAGAATTATTTATGAAATCCAGTAAAAATACAAAACGGGAACAAGCTATTGAACGGTTTCAGAATTATAGTTCTCAGCTCGCAACTGAATTAAACCAGTCATGTGATGCTGAACTCGAAGCGCCGGAAATCGGGACTCAACCAACTCGGGACAAATTGTTTATTAATCCGAAATTTGAACCCAGTTTTATGACACAATTAGCTCCAGATAGTCAGAAAGGGTATAATACCGGTAAAGAAATATTAGAGAATTTCTTATTTATCATTGATTCAAAGATAACTGATTTTGTTGAACGGACAAAACAAACATATGATGACATACTTAATGTAACAATTCGAAATAACCAGTTTGTTCAGGAGGGCAAATTAGATGAACAATTAGATGTATTACCTAAGCAAATAAAGGATTTGGACACAGCTCTTGATAGCGAATTAAAGGGAATTGTATCAAGTGGAGAAGGTGCTGACACAAATATATTACGGACACTTAACATAGAAGAAAAGGGTTATAAAGCACTTAACTTTGAAATCGAAGTCAAAGAGAGACTATTTGAAAAAGTGGCTTTTGATAAGCGCAAGGTATTCAGGTCTCTATGCCAGTTACACAGCCAGATGAAGACGTTACAGGCACAAATTGATTCTCTAAATCCTAATCTGTCACAAGAAGCATATCTAAAAGCAAATAAAGAGCAAGACGCGGTTAGGTTGTCTATCGCCGATGCGGAAGCAAAGTATAAATCGTATATCCTAATTTTGTCCAGATTGGCGACAACCAGTCAAGCACAGGACATGTTAAAACGGGAATCTGCGGCAATATCTACTATATTGATTCAGCCAGCAAACGAATCCCAAATTGATGATATGGCATTACTTAAACAGAAACTTGCATCCTATGCAGATCCCGGACAAGTTGGCAACCCTGTCACTGACAAAGCCGCCGAGTTTGATTTGGCCAAAAAGTATTCTGGTGCATATCAGGATTATATAGATAACATGGACACATATACGCTTAACGCTAAGATAGACCCAATTAAGATTGCAGGGGATTTGGAAGAAAAAACGCTTAATTTCCTGACCAAGCTAAACAGTAATCTGAGAGGTGATAGCAAATCATCAAACGCAAGCGCATTTAGCCCGGTGAATAGGTTCGGCACTCAAGAAAATAATTTGGGTACCTGGCTTGTACCGCCAAGCCAACCAGACACAAGTAACCTGAGACAAGGTGAACCCATTCCAGCAACAGATATTTCTAAATTGGCGACAGTTGTTAATAATACTACCACCAAAGAAGGATTCCAAGATAGCACCGCATTACCAACATCTCCAAGCCTTGATACAGTAGATAGCGCAGTTAAGTCAATGAATGAAGCATATGGATATCTATCAATGGCTGATGGCTTTTTTAAATATGCATATGAGTATATTACCGGATTTATGGATACAGATACCGCGGATAAATTAGAGGGATT
>JAIXUZ010000379.1 GCA_027483285.1 Bacteroidota bacterium | reverse complement strand
TCTTTTTTACAAGCCGAAAAGCCTATAAGAACAGTTGAAAGAAGGAATAAAAAGGTAGAAGTTTTTTCATTTAATCAGCATTATAGGTTGAAGTTATTCAAATATACAAAATACAGGCAATAGAAAAAAGAAAGGGGGAGGAAAAATCCTCCCCCTCAGTATGTTTAGGGCTGTATTAAAAATATTGGCTTTTATTGTACCTCTACAACCTCGCTCACGGTTTCACCAGCTTCCAGCTTAATAATTTTCTTTTTAAGCGGGTTGATGAATTGCACGTCTACCGAGTCGTAAATATTGGCCTGTATAATGGCAGGCAACTTAAATTCAGCCTCTACAAACCCATCGGTTTTAGTGTTTAGCTGTAAAGGAAAAACATCGCTGGGAGCGTTGCCGGTTTGGCTTGGCGGGGTATTTTCAGGAATATCCAATATAACCCACATAAAACGCTGTTTAGTGCCCAAAGTATCGGTAACCGTAACTTTTACCCTGCAGGTTTGGTCTTTTTTACACGAAGAAAAGGCAAACAAGGCCAATATGGTTAAAACAATGGTACCAAGGAATAATCTGCTTTGTAAAAAATTTTTCATAGGCTATTTTACTGTTAAACTCCATTAAGGGTTTCAAATATAGATGAATTTGAGAAACAAACAAAACATTTTAACCCTGCCAAGCCTAAGCCCGGCTACTCAATTAGGCAATGCCTTACTGTCATTATTCAATGGCTGTTAATAGTATTTTGTAATAAAAGAAGGCCTGTTAAGACCAATAAGGTGCAATATTTGTTATAAAACCTGACCTTTGTAAAAAAATAGCACAACACCATTTTGAGCATGAAGAAGCTACTGACAACAAAAATATACGGCCCCGACATTACCCTTTTGCTACTCCGACTAAGCTTTGGGGGTATTATGGCTGTAAACCACGGCTGGAATAAACTAGGCAAACTGACAGGTGATGGCGATATTAAATTTTATGATATTGGTATGGGTGCCGAAGCCAGTCTTGCACTTGCTGTGTTTGGCGAGCTGGTATGCGGCGCGCTTTTGGTGGCAGGGCTGTTTACCCGTTTTGCAGCAGCCACATTGGTTATAACTATGGCAGTGGCCGTATTTGGCGCCCACGGCGACGATATTTTAGGCGATGGCGAGCATGCCCTGCTGTACATGATAGGCTATATAGCCTTGCTGATAATGGGGCCGGGTAAATTTTCGGCAGATAAGGCCTTGTTTAGCTAGGGATATTATTGGCATTGATATAGGATGCCACCTCCCCTTTCTTGTCCGACAATAAATGCCATACAATTCATTCCCCTCCTTAGCAGGAGGGGCGCTAGTTTGATTATGAACAACAACAGATTGATTTTGAAAGACGTACGATTATTATTTATTGCTGTTTTTACAGCGCTTACATTGATTGTTAATGCCCAAACCCCACCCACAGGCGGGGCACCAAAAACAGGTACACCTCCACAAGGCGGCGCACCCGGTGGTCAAATGCCTGCCATTGGCAAGGTTATGGGCACGGTAGTAGACAGTGAAACAGGTAAACCCATTAGCTATGCCGTAGTTTCTGTAATTAAACTAAAGGACAAAAGCGTTACCGGTGGCGGATATACTGACGACAGAGGTTATTTTCAATTAGAAAACCTGCCGCTTGGACTGGTAAAGCTAAAAGTTACCTTTATTGGGTACCTGGAAACACAAACCGACAGCTTTTTACTGCTACCCAGAAGCCCCGAAAAATTCTTTGAGAAAATTAACCTAAGGCCAAACAGCAAGCAGCTTAAAACAGTTGAAGTTGCCGCTGATAAGAGCATGCTAAGCGGCGGGATAGACAAAAAGATTTACAACGTAGAGAAAGACCTTTCGAACACCGGGGGTAGCGCGGTAGATGTATTGCAAAACGTACCATCGGTAACGGTAGACCAGGATAAAAACATAAGCCTGCGTGGCGCCAATGTAAATATTTTGATTGATGGAAAACCATCGAACATGACAGCGGCAGGCGCTTTAGACCAGCTACCGGCAGGTTCTATAGACCGTATAGAAGTTATTACCAACCCTTCGGCCAAGTACGACCCTGATGGTGTGGGTGGTATTATCAATATCGTCCTAAAAAAGAATGACAAACCTGGCTTTAACGGCTCTGTTAACGCAACAGTGGGCAATGGTGATAAATACAATGGCGGCATAAACCTAAACGTTCGCGGTAAAAAGCTAAACGTTGCTGCATCGTACAACTATATGAACCAACGGTTTTTCAGCTTAGGCAGTTCTATTACAAAATACTCGCAGGATACATTATACTTTATGGACCAAACCAGTAACGGGTATTCTGTTAACGAGTCGCACATGGGCCGCATTGCCCTAGACTGGAATATGAATAAGTTTAACACGCTGTCAGCAGCGTTTACCCCATCGTGGAGGCAAAATACCAACCCTAACCTGATAAAATATTTTTGGTATGATAGCGTAGGCGATACGCTGGATTACTTTACACGCGACAACACAACCGTTAACCGCAGCATAAACTACGATGCATCGGTAAACTATGTTCGCACCTTTCGCAAACCAGGTATTGATTACACTGCCGATTTTTATGTCTCGTATTCGGCACCTACCGACTCGTTAGATGCACTGCAGAGCTACTACGATGCTGCTAACCAACCCTGGGTGAGCCAGTTGACACAAAACACAAGCAAAAACCTTATTTTAACCGGGCAAACCGATTATAGCATGAAGTTGGGCGACAACTATAAAATTGAGGCCGGATTAAAAACCATAGCGCGCAAAATGGATTACGACTTTTACTCTAAACGCGCCTACGAAAACAATACAAACTATGCGCCCGATGTTAACCTGAACAATGGCTTTACCTATAGCGACCAGGTATACTCAGCCTACGGAACATTCACTGGGGGCTACAAAAAACTGGGCTACAGTGCAGGCTTGCGTGCAGAACAAACTTTTTACAGTGTAAATCAAACAACATTAAACCAAAAGTTCGACAGGAACTATTTCAGCCTATTCCCCAGTGCGTTTTTAAAGTATAAAATGAACGAGGGCGTAGAGTTTGGCTTAAGCTACAGCCGCCGCATAAACCGCCCCCGTGGTTGGGATTTAAACCCATTCCCCGATTACTCTGACCCCTACTTTTTATTTGTTGGCAACCCATACCTAAACCCTGAATATGTTAATTCTTTTGATGTGTCGGCACAGGTAATAACTAAAAAGGTAACCATAGCCCCATCAGTATACTACCGCTACACCACGGGTGTGTTTACCCGCTTCCGTTCGGTAGACAGTTTGGGCGTTAGCCGCATTACATCATTTAACCTAAACACATCACACTCTGGCGGAATAGATTTAACCCTGCGCTACGATGCTACCAAATGGTGGAGGATTAACCTAAACGGTGGCGCTTTTTATACCAGGCTAAACGCCAGCAACCTACAACAGGGTTTAAGTGCGGGCCGTTGGGGCGGTATGGGCCGTGCTATGATGTCTTTTAAACCTTTAAAAGGACTGGATGTTCAACTTAGCTACAGCCTGGGCGTGCCGTGGGTATTTACGCAAGGCTACATCAGGCCATTCCAAAATATGGATATATCGGCCCGATACGATTTCTGGAAAGACCGTTTGAGTATCACCGCCCGCCTAAGCGATGTGTTTAACCAGCGCCAGTTTGGTTATGTAACAGAAGGTATTGGCTTTAACCAGGATGGTATTCGTAAGCGCGAAACCCGCTGGGTAAACCTTAGCGTTACCTGGAAGTTTGGTAAGCTTATACCACAAAGCAAACGCCCAAAATCTGCACCAATCGAAATGCAGGACAATGGCGGGGGCGGACAGGGCTTTTAATTAGTTGCAAAGGGGCGAGTGGCGAAGTTGTTGAGACAAGTACTTAGTGGGGAGGGGAGGCCTGAGGGCTGAGTTGGTTAAATTAAGAGATAAAAAGATACTAAATGAAAACCCTTGTAGTAGCAGCTACCGAAATGGAGATTGCGCAGGCTAAAGAAGCCCTGCCGGGTGTTGAGTTTTTGGTAACCGGTGCAGGTATGGTAAACACCGCTTATAAACTGGGCAAACACCTTAATGCAAACTCTTTTGATTTTATAATAAACGCCGGGGTTTGCGGGTGCTTTGACCGAAAATATGAATTAGGCACACTGCTCAATATTTCTGTTGATGCCTTTGCCGATTTAGGAGCTGATGATAATGGCCGGTTTATTGATTTGTTTGGCTTAAACCTGGTTGACAAAAACGAAAGACCCTTTACCGATGGGCTTATTATTAACTTTAGCCATGCACCATTTGGCAACCTTGAAGAAGTAGTAGGCATTACGGTAAATACAGCCAGCGGGAACCAAAAACAAATAGATTTGTTAGTAGAGCAGTATAAACCTGTAACCGAAAGTATGGAAGGGGCGGCTTTTGCCTACGTATGCGAGCTGGAAAACGCTAAATACGTGCAGATAAGGGCAATTTCTAACTATGTAGAACCGCGCAATAAAGAAAACTGGAAAATGGGTTTGGCTGTAAAAAATTTGAATGAGTACCTGATAGGTTTACTACAATGAAATTAACACTTGGGTTTTCGCCCTGCCCTAACGATACATTTATTTTTGATGCGCTGGTAAATAAGAAAATTGATACCAAAGGCATTGAATTTGAAGTTAAGTATGCCGATGTAGAGCAGCTAAACCAATGGGCTACAGAGGGCAAACTGGATATTACCAAGCTTAGTTTTCATGCATATGCTTACTGTATGCAAAACTATGTACTGCTAAATTCAGGCAGTGCGCTGGGCAACAACTGTGGGCCTATGCTTATAGCCAAGCACCCGCTGCAAAAAGAAGATATTGTTACATCAACCATAGCCATACCTGGCAAAATGACTACTGCCAATTTTCTGCTGGGCATATTGTACCCTAAAGCGCGCAGTAAAAAAGAAGTACTATTTTCAGGTATTGAGGGGGCTGTTGCAGGTGGGTCAGTAGATATGGGGCTTATTATTCACGAGAACAGGTTTACATACGAGCAAAAAGGCTTTTTTAAAGTAACCGATTTGGGTGAAGAATGGGAAACACAAACCAATTCACCTATTCCGTTAGGTGGCATATTTATAAAGCGTGATTTAGATACTAAACTGCAACATACGGTAGACGCATTGATACACGAGAGTATAGAATATGCCTTTGCTAACCCCGAAAGCAGCAGAGAATATGTTAAACAACACTCGCAAGAGATGGAAGACAGTGTAATTGCCAAACATATAAACCTGTATGTAAACAAATACTCTTTAAACCTTGGCGCAGAAGGTAAAAAAGCAATAGAAACCATGTTTACCATAGGGCAAACAAATGGTGTAATACCGCCAACTAATTACCCTTTATTCATTTAAGCCGTTGTTAACATAAGGCTAATACTAAATACTATCTTTGCACTTATGATTATTGTTACCGGCGCAGCAGGATTTATTGGAAGCAACCTGATAGGTAAGTTGAATGATGAGGGCTATAATGACATTATTGCCGTTGATGACTTTTCTAACCCGGCAAAAGACTCTAACCTGGAGCATAAACTAATTACTAAACGGGTACACCGCGACGATTTTTTTTACTGGCTGAAAGAGAATCACAAACTGGTACAGTTTATATTTCATATTGGTGCGCGCACAGATACTACCGAGTTTAACGTAGAGATTTTTAATAAGCTAAACCTTGACTATACCAAACAGGTATGGCAGTTGTGTGTTGAATTTGGTTTACCAATGGTTTACGCATCATCGGCCGCTACTTACGGCAATGGCGACCTGGGCTATCAGGATGATGAGGCTATAATATCCAAACTGGTGCCTTTAAACCCTTACGGAGAAAGCAAAAACAACTTTGATAAATGGGCCATCAAGCAGGCTGAGAAGCCCTATTTTTGGGCAGGTTTAAAATTTTTTAATGTGTATGGCCCCGGCGAAAACCATAAAGGGCGCATGGCATCTGTAATATTTCACTCTTACAACCAGATAAAGCAAAAAGGGGTTGTAAAGTTATTCCGCAGTCACAACCCAAACTACCCCGATGGTGGCCAGCTGCGCGATTTTGTATATGTAAAAGATGTAGTAAATGTATGTTTTTGGCTTATGCTAAACCGTAAACATAGTGGCATATATAATTTGGGCACAGGCGTTGCCCGCACCTTTTCAGACCTTACCAATGCTACATATGCAGCTTTGGGCCTTGAGCCTAAAATAGAATTTATAGACACCCCGGTTGATATACGGGATAAATACCAATACTATACCCAGGCTACTATAGATAAACTGCGTGGTATTGGTTACTCGGCACCTTTTACAACATTAGAAGAAGGGGTTCGGGAATATGTACAGGATTATTTAGAGAATTAATAAAAGTGAAAAAAGTAGTTTTACTATTAATACTGTTTACGGCTTCGCTACAAGGTGTATCGGCGCAAGATGGCGGCTATGCATTTCTAGGGCATTGGACCAACCACGAAAACAATACCGGCATGGTAGTTTACAAAGACGCTTACGACCGTTTACAGGCTATACAATGGGACCTGGAAGACGGGGAGATAATTAAGGTGTCAGACTTACTAATTATTAACGATGTAATGAGTTTTAACAGCTTTACCCCATCAACCAACCTGACGGTACACTCTAGATTTACCAAGCAAGGCGATGATGATATGGAAGAAATAATAGACGGGCCAATATCTGAAGCAATTGTAATAAGCTGGATAAGAGAAACGCCGTAACAGTATCAACTCAAACCCGCTTACATCTTAAAAACTAGTACTTACAGAAAGTGTTAAGCCATTTGATGCCGGCACATTTCGGCACACACCACCTACACAGAAAATACCTGCACGCTGGCGGCCATAAGTAGCCATAAAACGGTGCGCACCACGGGTATACCCAACAGAGCCTGTAACATAATGTACACGCTCAATTTTAACGGTATTGCCATAGTTATACTGGTCTAACACGGCTATAAACCAATGGGGTGATATAGACAGTTCTAAAAGCCCCATAGCCCAGCTCCCTTCGTCTTGTTTGGTATATAGGTTTTGCAACTCGGCATGCAGGCCAACTTTTTTGCTGAATTTGTAGTTAACATCAAGCACCACTATATGCCCACGGATGGTGCCATAAACGCTTGATGCATAGTTCTGAAACTGCACAATATCTTTATTATAGGCAAAGTACATGTACATCAGGTTTGTCTTCAAATCCTTATTCCACTTGTGCGAAATTTCGATGTTATAATCGCGGAACAACACGGTTTTGCTAACGCCGAAAAAGGGCGAGTTGTAGCCAAAGGTATCGTTAGGCGCCGCTGAACGTTCAATATCATTAACACCCGAAATGTTAAGCGAAATATCGGTGCCGTATTTGCCACCCAGCATGGTGCCTTTTTTAATCTTGTATGATATATCGGCCTGGTAAGCCATCTCGCCATTGGGCTGTGTACCGTAAGGGTAAATTGTAGCCGCTAAGTTGTAGGTATGCTGGCGGGTAAGGGCTGGCAAAAAGTTGGTGGTAAGGTTGGTTAAGGTTGCCGTACGGTCCGACCTGTAATCCATATTATCTAAGCGCTTAGCACCCAGCAACACGCTAAACCCTTTTTGCGAATACGATGCGTTTACTATTAATGCCTGGCCCGGGCGGTAGATAAAACCGTTTACAGCCGATGGGGCATTCATTTTATAGGCATACTCTGAATACAGGTTGAATTTGCCATAGCCTATATTCATACGGCCACCAAAGGCAGCCTGGTTTTCAGGTAAAATGTATATGGGGTCTTCGTCTTTTTGGTAAATGCTGGCTGCGCTGGCACCAACAGTTAAACGAAATTTATTGTCTTCCCATTTTTTAATCAGTTCGTTAAAGTTTACCTCACCATCGGCAGCACGCACAATACCCGGGCCTTTATCAAAAAAAGCACGCTGCTTGGCAACCATAAGCTTAGTGTATACACCCGCAACAGGCGTAAACTTAACCCTTACGCCATCAAAAGAATTATCAACCCCCAGATTAGGCTCCCAGTAAGAGCGAAGCACCATACCAGTGCCAAACTGCTCATAAAAGTTACCTGCAGTTATTTCAAGCCCGTCAAAAGCATACGATGCATAACGGTTGGCAATGCCCGTGCCTTTATAGCGTGGGTCGAAACCCTGCAACACGTTTAAATAACTTTCAAAACGTACCCCTGCGGTAAAGTTGCCGCGGGTATAGGTTAGGTTCATAAAACCGTTAGAGCGTATCTTCTCTGGCACTATGGGTGCGCCAATAAGGGTATCGGTATTATAGTACTGAAAATCGGCCTGAAAATTGCCATGAATCTGACCCAAATCAATGCCTTTTTTTGTTGTGTCTTGCTGGGCATTAACAGCCAGTGCCGCAATGCAAAACAGTGCTAAGAGTAACTTTTTCAACGGTATCCTTTTTTGCAAATATAATAATAGTTGGCAGTTGATGCCCTACACCCTCCTTGTCAGCAACAACATTCTAATTATATTAGCCGTGTTAATTACCTGCTGCTTTTATTTCGCCACAGCGTAACATTAAAAAACATGAACGACAATACAATAGATAGTTTACGGGATGCATTAACCCACTCACCTGATAATACCCCGCTACGGTTTTTGCTGGCCGATACGTTATTATCATTAAACAGGCTTGATGAGGCAGAAACAGAGTATTCAACCCTTATTAAAATAGCTAACGATACCAAAGCAAAAGTTGGGCTGGCAACCGTGTTTTTTAAAAAGGGTAACTACTCTGCCTGCAATGTTATCTTAGAAGAGGTAATCGACAGAAGTACAAATGAAATAAGTGTGTTTACCCTGCATGCAAAAGCCCTTTTAAAAGAACATGCAATAGCTAAAGCAATAGAGGCATATAAAAAAGCATTGGCTATTGACAAAAACTATTTCGACGAAGAGCTTGATAGCCAATTGCGCCAGCGGGGCAGTAATGATAATGCAGATGCAGACGAGGCCGATGAGACCGATAGCCGGTTTCTACAAAAACCAACTATCAATTTTAGTGCTGTTGGCGGAATGGATGCGGTGAAAAAAGAAATAGAATTAAAAATTATAAAGCCCCTACTCCACCCCGAACTTTACAAAGCATACGGCAAAAAAATTGGCGGTGGCATTTTGCTTTATGGCCCGCCGGGCTGCGGCAAAACCTATATTGCTAAAGCAACAGCAGGGCAGGTAAATGCTAAATTTATTAGTGTTGGGTTAAATGATATTTTAGATATGTGGGTGGGCAACAGCGAGAAAAACCTGCATGATATATTTGAGTTAGCCAGAAACAATACCCCTTGCGTTCTATTTATTGATGAGATTGATGCATTAGGCGCCAGCCGCAGCGATATGAAACAATCGAGTGGCAGGCACCTGATTAACCAGTTTTTGCAAGAACTGGACGGTATTGATAGCACAAATGATGGTGTTTTAATTATTGGGGCAACCAACACCCCATGGAATTTAGACCCTGCATTTAGGCGGCCGGGGAGGTTTGATAGGATTGTTTTTGTTCCGCCGCCCGATGTTGCATCAAGAGAGTCGATATTGAGGTTAAAACTTAACAACAAACCCACGGGTAGAATTGATGTGCAAAGCGTTGCCAAAAAAGCAGAAAATTATTCGGGGGCCGATATTGACGCGGTTATTGATATAGCCATTGAGCAAAAACTGGAATCATCGTTTAGCGATGGTATACCACAACCGTTGGAAACCACCGACTTGCTTACCGCATTAAAGAAACACAAGCCAAGCACGCAGGAGTGGTTTTCTACAGCTAAAAACTTTGCTTTGTTTGCCAATAATTCAGGGCTGTATGATGACATCCTTACTTACATGAAAATTAAAAAATAACATGGTAGAAGATATCAGGCTATCAAAAGTTGAAATCCTTATTCAGCAGGAGAAATTTGCAGAAGCCGAAAAAATACTTGGCGAATTACTTACACAGGATGCTAACAACATATACGTACTATCATTACTTGCAGAAGTAAACCTGCAACAAGACAGGTATAAGATTGCCAATGATATAATTGATGATGCTATTGGGTTGGCGCCAGATAACCCACACCTGTTTTATATCAAATCGCGCATAGCAATTCAGCAAGATAAATTTGATGAAGCGGAAGAGAATATCAGCGAGGCAATAGCGCTAGACCCGTATGATGCTGATTATTTTGCGCTACAGGCGCACATAAGCTTATTACGCAAGCAGTATGAGGTAGCGCTTGATGCAGCAAACAAAGCCTTAGAAATTGATGCTGAAAATTTATTGGCACTAATCGTACGAAGCACAGCACTTAACAAGCTAAACCGCAAGGAAGAATCGTACGAAACCATTGAAGGTGCATTAAAAAACGACCCTAACAATGCTTATACACATGCCAATTATGGGTGGGGATTGTTAGAACAGGGTGACCATAAAAAAGCATTGGAGCATTTTAAAGAAGCCTTAACCAACAACCCTAATTTAGGCTACGCCCAAGCGGGGATGCTGGAAGCATTAAAAGCGGCAAACCCCGTGTACAGGCTGTTTTTGAAGTATTCTTTTTGGATGGGTAATATGACGGCCAAATACCAGTGGGGCGTTATAATAGGCTTTGCTCTTGGTTTTAGGGCATTAAGAACTGTAGCCCGCAATAGCCCTGCGCTTCAGCCTTACCTAACACCTTTAATTATTGCCATTGCTATAATTGCGTTCTCTACCTGGATAATTACGCCTATAAGCAACCTGTTTCTACGGTTTAACAAATACGGGCAGTTGCTGCTGGATAGAAAGGAAAAAATGAGCTCGAATTTTGTAGCGCTAAGTTTGGCTGCATGCATTACCGGGCTTATATTATACTTTGCACTGGCCGATGAAAAAATGCTGGCAATTGCGGCGTTTGGCTTTGCCATGATGTTGCCTTTGGGCACCATGTTTTCGCCATCAAAAAACAAATACCTGTTGTTGGGTTATACTATTTGTTTAGGTGTTGTAGGTGCTATTGCTGTGGTGCTGACTTTTTCTACAAATCAGCTTTTTAATATAATGACACCCGTTTTCATTCTGGGGTTTGTCGCTTTTCAATGGTTGGCAAACTACTTACTAATAAAGGAAGATAACGAGTAACGATAGTTAAACTTAAAGCGATAGTTGTTGCTCTGTGTAGGAAATTATTTCCTTCACATCAGCAGGGTTAAACCACTTTATTTCTTCGTTTCGGTTAAACCATGTCATTTGGCGCTTGGCGTAGCGGCGGCTATTGCGTTTAATTAATTCAACAGCGGTGGCAATGGTGTCGTGGCCTTCAAAATAATCAAACAATTCTCGGTAACCAACAGTTTGCAGTGCGGCTATCTCTTTCCACTGCACCAGGCTGTGCGCTTCGGCCAAAAAGCCGTCTTTCATCATCCTGTCTACACGTAAGTTGATGTTGTTATATAACTCTTCGCGGCCGGGGTCTAAGCCTATAAAAACGGTTTTAAAGGGGCGCTCTTTCTTCTCGCTTTTGCGTTGTGCAGAATAGGGTTGGCCGGTAACGGTACACACCTCTATAGCACGCATAAGGCGCAAGGGGTTTTGCTTATCTACCTGCTTGTAATACTCAGGGTCTAAACGCAGCAATTCCTCTTGCAGGTATTCAATGCCTTTTTCGTCAAAGTGTTGTTGCAGGCTTAAGCGTAGTTCCTCATCAGCCTCGGGCATAGGGTCTGCACCATATACCAGAGTATTGATAAACAAACCCGAGCCGCCGCAAACAATCACCACATCATGCTCCTTGTACAACTCATCTAACAACGTTAGCGCTTCTTTCTCAAACTGCCCTGCCGTAAGCAGGTTTTTAACGCTACGGTCGGCAATAAAATAATGTGGGGCAGCACCCAACTCTTCTTTAGAAGGACGTGCTACCCCAACAATAAGTTCAGAATAAAATTGCCTTGAGTCGGCAGAGATTATTGCAGTATTAAAGCGTTGCGCCAGTTTAATAGCCAAGGCTGTTTTGCCTGATGCCGTTGGGCCTACTACTGCGATTAAATATTTAGTATTAGCCAATACGATTAAAAGTCATCTTCTTTAAAGTCGTCGTCGGCCACAAATTCGTCTTCATCATCATCACCAAAGCCATCATCCTCATCTTCGTCATCATCAGCCTTAAAGGTGTTTTTCTCATCCTCATCAACGTCAAATTCCTCTTCTTCAGTATCGTAAGCATCGCTATCGTCCTCTTCTTCATCATCATCATCTGCAATAGCAGCATGCACTACAGGCTCATCATCCTCGTCTTCGTCGTCAAGAATAATTTCTTTAGGTGCTTCTTTCTTTTTACGGTTTTTACGGCCATCGGGCTCGTCAGAGCTTTTAAATTTAAGCGGGGCCTCTTTGTATTGTTTAGGGGCAACACCTGCTTTGTTTACGCAACGCGATGTGGTTAGCGAACCATCGTCAGGCAAAATTTTAATTAGCTCAACAGTAAACGACCATTTCTCTGTTTCATCATATACATAGAAAAAACGTTGACGTGGGTCGTAGATAATATCCGACAGCAGGTCTTTTTGGGCAGAGCCTTTGGCACCCTCTGGAGTTACCTGAATCAGTTCGCTGCCTTTACGCCAGCTGTGGTCACTTTCGTAAAAAGTGCCTTTGTGAATGCTATCGAAACTTATCGAGCTTAGTATTGCGTAATGCAAATCTGCCAAACCCATTTCAGACTGTATCTCGATATCACGATATACATCTTCGAAGCTTTCAAACGTTACGCGGAATTTATAAATAGCCATATGTGAACTTTACAGGGTCAAAAGTACAGAAATTCTGTTTTTGATTAAACAAGAAACTTTGTGCAAATAACGCTTATTATTTATTTTAGGCCTGTAAATCAAAGCACTAGACAAGAAAAAGTTATTCACAATTGCTCATGTAATGCTTGTTTCTACTGCTATTTAAAGAAATAGCATATTTCAATTACACTATTCTATTTACTGATTATTTTTTTTAAAACCCAGTTTCTCTCCTTCGGCAATCATTAAGCCTATTGCTTCATCGCGGTTATTGGTGATGATGCCATCAAGGATAGCCTCGCGGATGGCGGTTTTGATAACACCTACCTCGCGCGATGGTTTCAAACCAAAGTACTCCATAATTTCCTCGCCGGTAACGGGTGGTTGCCAGTTGCGCACCTTATCTTTTTCTTCAACCTCCTTCAACTTCACTTTTACCAATTCAAAATTAGCCTTGTACTTTTTAACCTTTTCGGGGTTTTTAGAGGTAATGTCGGCAGTACACAGCATCATCAAATCGTCAATATCATCGCCGGCCTCAAAAAGTAAACGGCGTATAGCCGAATCGGTAACCTCACTTTTAGCCAGCACAATGGGGCGCAGGTGAAGCAGTACCAGCTTTTGCACGTACTTCATCTTCTCATTCAACGGTAATTTTAACTGTGCGAATATTTTTGGCACCATGCGTGCGCCTTTATCCTCGTGCCCGTGGAACGTCCAACCCACGCCTTCTTCAAATCGTTTTGTGGGCGGTTTGGCAATATCGTGCAATATGGCAGCCCAGCGCAACCAAAGGTCGGGGCTCATTGCTGCCAGGTTGTCCAACACCTGCAAGGTGTGGTAAAAATTATCTTTATGGCCTTTGCCTTTGATAATATCAACCCCATACAATGCTACCATTTGCGGGAAAAACTGGTGAAGCAGCTTGGTATCAAACAACAATTTAAAACCCACAGACGGCACCGGCGATTCAATGATTTTATTCAACTCGTCGGCAATGCGCTCCATTGATATTATCTTCAACCTATCCGCATTGCGGCTAATAGCATCTAATGAATCTTTTTCTATTACAAAATTTAACTGCGAAGCAAAACGCACGGCGCGCATCATACGCAGGGGGTCGTCACTATAGGTAATATCAGGGCCCAGCGGCGTACGGATAATTTTGCTTTCCATATCGGCAAGCCCATCAAACTCATCAACCAACTCACCAAACCGGTCTTTGTTTAAACACAAAGCCAGGGCATTGATGGTAAAATCACGCCGGGATAAATCATCCTGCAACGAACCATCTTCAACAATAGGCTTGCGCGAGTCGGTACGGTAACTCTCTTTACGGGCACCTACAAACTCAATAACGTAATCGTCCATTGGCAACATTGCGGTACCAAAGTTTTTATAAACAGTAAGCCTGTCTTCAATATGCAGCTTTTTTGCAATGGCCTTTGCCAGTTCAATACCACTACCTACAGACATTATATCAATGTCTTTAGAAACACGGTTAAGCACAATATCGCGCACAAAACCACCTACGGCATAACATTCTACACCCAATGCATCGGCAGCATCGCCTGCAACAGTAAATATGCTATGGGTTAGATTATTTGCGTAATTAAGCTTCATTGTAGCACAAAGATAGGCATGCCAATTAACAATGAACAATTAACAATGAACAATTGTACATGTTAAACAAAACCAAATATGTTTAAATTAGCATAGACAAAATTGAATACATGGTTTTACAACAATTGGAATATATAGTGGCGGTTGATACGCACAGGCATTTTTTACGTGCGGCAGAGTCGTGCTACGTTACGCAGGCTACGTTAAGCATGATGATTAAGAAGCTGGAAGAGGAACTGGACACCATTATTTTTGACCGTAGCAAGCAGCCTGTAGTGCCTACCGATGTAGGCGTAAAAATAATTGCCCAGGCGCGCCGTATTTTGGGTGAAACCGCAAAAATGAAAGAACTGGTTAGCCAGGAACGGGGCGAGCTATCGGGCGAATTGCGTTTGGGTATAATACCCACTATTGCTCCCTATTTACTGCCGTTGATTGTAAAAGAATTTACCAAAGCATACCCAAAAATTAGTCTTTACATTAATGAGTTTACTACTGATAATATTATTGAAAAACTCAAGACAGGCCAGATAGATGTAGGCATATTAGCCACGCCCTTAAAGGAAAAAACAATCAAAGAACAGCCTTTATATTACGAAAAATTTTTCCTTTATGTAAATACAGATGAAAAAGGGTACGATAAACAATTCGTATTGCCTAAGAATATAGATATAGACCGTCTGTGGCTTTTAGAAGAAGGCCATTGTATGCGATCGCAGATATTGAACCTATGCGAACTGAAAAAGCAAAGCACCATGCACGACAGGCTGCACTACGAAGCCGGAAGTATAGAAACACTGATGAACCTGGTTGACAAGGATTATGGCATTACCATTATACCCGAACTGAAAATGCTAACCATGAGCGAGGCTCAAAAGAAACAGCTACGTTACTTTAAACCCCCAACGCCCGTGCGCGAGATTAGTATTGTAACGCATTACGAATATGTGAAAGAACGGATGGTACGCGCCTTACACCAAGTAATAACTGATGCTATACCGGCAGATATGCTGAGCGGTAAAAAAGTAAATGTGGTGGATATTTAATAGACTGTGAGAGGTTTTCGGCTCTATGGCTTCTTCTCTTTCTAATAAAGCTTAAGCTATTTGCATTTTACCTATTTTTGGAATGAATCAACTTTGTTTGCTTATCCAAAAAAGAAGGACACCAGTTCAAACTATTTAATAAAATACTAATTATAGAATTGCTAAGCCCTATTTCACCAACCCACCACTCAACCTAAGCAATTCTGTTTGGGCAAGTTTAAGTTGATAGATGACCTGTATAAGGCGTGCTTGCGAGTCTTGTAGGGTTTGTTGGGCCAGCTTTAAATCGATAGTAGTGCAATTACCTACACGGAAACGCTCCAGCATAATATCCAAGTTTTCTTTGGCAAGCCCTTCGTTTTCCTTCTCCAGCTTGTAATGTTCTTTGCTGGCAGTATAATTATACCATGCCGCGCTAAAGCCGCTGCTTACCTGTACCTGAAAATCTTTCAACTGAAGCTCTCTATTGGTTAACTGCAAATCGGTATTCTTAATTATGCGCTTAGTGTTAAGGCCGTTGTAAAGGTTCCATGCAAGGGTAAGGCCGCCGTTAAAACCATAGCTTTGGTTGTATAACGAAAAGCCTGCCTGGCTACTGCTGCGCGCAAAGCTGTATGCAGAGTTTAAGTTTATGCTTGGGTAGATAGCAGAGCGTGCTATCTTGGTTTGGTACATGGCAATGTCAACATTGCGGTTAAGCACCATAAGGTCTATATTGCCCTGGTATAGCGCTTTTTTAAGCGAGTCATAATTAAGCGAATCCAGTTCGGGGGTAATGTCTTCTACAGTAAAATCCTCGCCGGCATCTTCTTTGCTAAGCACCCTGTTAAGCTGTGCTTTGGCTACCATTACATTGCCCTTTTGGCGAATGATTAAAGACTTCTGCTCGTTCAAATCAATCTTAGCCTGCAGCAGGTCTGTTTTGGCAGCAGAACCAATGGTAAAGCGCGTATCGGCTATTTTTAAACGCTCGTCAAAAATAGTAAGGTTACTATCAAGGTTAGTTAATGTTTGTTGCTCTTTAAGCACATTAAAATAGGCCGACATTACAGCACCTACACTGTTGTTTATATCGCTCTTAAGTTGCGCCTCGTTAAGCGATTGAACAACGCCCAGTTGCTTATACAGGTATTGTGCACGCAGGCCGTTAAATAATGCCCACGTTACGTTAACACCCACGCCATAGTTTGATGAGCCTACGCCGTTTTTAATAATTTCGGTGCCATTGGTAAAGCGCTGGTTAATATTATTGTTGGCTATGTTGCCATTGGCCATCAGGCTTACCTGCGGAGTAAAACCTGCAGCGCCCCAGCTGTGGTTATTATCGGCAATCTCTACGTTGTTTTTTGCTATCTGTATGCCGTAGTTATTCTTCAATACGGTTTCAATGGCAGCGTTTAGTGTAAGCGTATTTTGCCCGTATACATTACATGCAGCAAACACCAACGGAAGTATGTATTTCAGTTTATGCTTCATGTGCTTCTTCTTTATTTTTTCTGCGGTTTGCAAACCACTGTTTAAAACGAATATTAGATGAATGTAGCCCAGGAACAATATAAAGTGTAATTATAAGCGAGAACATAATTCCACCAATTACCACAATGCCCATAGGTACGCGACTTTGTGCGCCTGC
>JAIXUZ010000104.1 GCA_027483285.1 Bacteroidota bacterium | reverse complement strand
TTCTTAGTTATGGCTAAATACATGTACGTATATATTTTGCTTTGTGCCGACGAGTCTTACTACACAGGTGTTACAAACGATTTAGATAGAAGAATAGCCGAGCATAACGAAGGAATTTCAGGCACGGCTTATACATTTAAAAGAAGGCCGGTAAAGCTGGTTTATCACGAATTATTCACTAATCCTACTATTGCCATTGCTTTTGAAAAGAAAATCAAAGGTTGGAGCAGGGCAAAGAAATTAGCACTAATTGAAGGCAGGTATGACGATTTACCTGAATTAGCACATACAGCAAAATATTATTCAAAATAGGTTTAAGCGCACCTTCGACGCGCTCAGGCTGACGAAGCAGTTATCGCTCGTGCAGTCTCATCTATCAGTTATCAACCCTTAATAAACCATCAATCGCTTTGTTACTAGTCCTTTGGCATTTTGTATAGTAAACAAATACATACCTTTTGTTAGCCCATCAATATTTAACTGATGTTGATTGCCAATTATATTCTCAGCCATAATAACCCTTCCTGTTAGGTCGTAAACAGTAAGAAGCTGTTTTTCGCCCGGCTTAGCCTTACTATTACTAATAGTAACAACACCATTTGCCGGGTTAGGGTAAACCGAAATGTCAGCAGGTAAAACGGTTTCTTCTACTGATACCGACAAAGGGTTTTGCCCCAAATACAAATGCACCCCACCGGTTGAAACACCTGTAATAGCATCAATGTATCCATCGTTATTAATGTCGGCCAGGGTTGGGGCGGCATATGTGCCTTGGCGGGTAATAGAGGTAAAGGTGCTGTCTTGCAGGGTAAAAGCCCCGCTAAGGTTATTATCTATATTAGTGTAGTGGAATAATGTGCCGCGCTGCGCGCCAACCAGTAGGTGGGTAACACCTGCACTATCAAACAGGCAGGGCATACTGTAGCCAAAGTTGCTAACTGTTTGGTCTATAATATCTATATCGCCCAGGTTATCTGTTAACGGCAGGGTGGCAAAAACATAATTGTTTGCTGTTCCTGTGTTTGGAAAATAGTTTAAGTTGCCGTTTTTCTCGCCCACAATAAGGTCAAGCAGCCCGTCTTTATTAAGGTCGTATAGCTGTGGCGATGAGTACCCACCCACATCAATAGTAGACAAAGCAGTAGGCATCAGGTTGAATATTACAGTATCATTAGTAGGGGCTATGTTCTTAAAAAAGTGCAGGTTGCCTGTTCGGTCTCCACATACAAGGTCTTTTTTACCGTCACCGTCAAGGTCGCCAAAGGTCGGGGCCATAAAGTTTATGTTTTGGGCTGATAGGCTTCCCCAGTCGCGGTCCATAAACTTAAATTTGGGAGTAGTAGAGGTTCCAATGTTTTTGTATAAAGATAAGCCACCACGGTAAATGCCGCCGTTTTGGTAGTAGCCATAGTTGGCAATAACAAGGTCTAGCAGCCCGTCGTTATTATAGTCAAACAAGGTAGGCAGGGCATTTTCGCCCACATCAACCATATCGCCCTGTATAAATTCTTTGCGTATAAAGTCAAAAGTATTTTGAGGGGCATTACCTATATTATAGTATAACGATACTCCAAGGGTGTTTTCGCCGTTAAGCCCTGTATTGGGGGCGCAAATCATATCGGGCCTTGTATCGTTATTTATATCAACAAAGTAGGTGCCCGGAAAAAGCTGTATATCAACCGGGGTGTCATAGCTCGGAAAGCTCAGGTCTATGGCATCCATCAGCGCGTATTGTGCGCCGCCGCCGTTTGTAAGCATAGACACGTTGGTAAACGATATATCGCCCAAAAACAATTCCTTGTCACCATCGCCTTCCAAATCCAGCGTAGCCTCTGTCGACCCCTGGTGGCGAAGGTTAGGATAGCTGCCGTCCCCATCTTCATCAGGCATCTCGTGTACAGGGTTATACACATAGGCATCTGGCGCAATCAATAGTTCAGGCCCTTGCGGGTCGGGTTTGTCGCAGCTATCGTTAAATGTAACGTTGTTATTATTAATGTTTTCGGTAAACAGGCCCCAGTTATCGGTTTTTAAAATAAACTTAAGGCTATCTGCATTACCATAGGTTTCCATGCTTTGGTTCTGGTGGTATTCCACACACGACCCTACAAGGCTAAATGTAAGTATGTCCATGTCGCCATCGCCATCAATATCATCAATAGCCGGAATATCGGCGGGGCTTATAAATAAACCTAAAGTGCTTACAGTATAAAAAGATAGCAGCTGCGTTTTTACCAGCTGAAACTGCACCCCGTCTGTAGGGTTCGATGTGTTTAAATACACCTTGGCACTGCCGTTAAACGATGTAAAAATATCTTCCTTCCCATCGCCGTTATAGTCGCGCAGCAGGGCCCAGTTCTCCATCGGTGGGAATTTGTAGCACATGCCAGGGTCAAAAGCCCAGGCGGTTTGGCCAGGTGTGGTGGCGGTGTTTATAAAGCACAGTATGCGGTTACCGGTACGGTCAAAAACAAAAAGGTCTTTTTTGCCGTCAAAGTTCAGGTCTATATTAGAGTATTGAGAAAAGTTGATGCCCCCGCCCCAGGCATACTGTTGTATGTTGGTGTTTTTTATCACCTTTACTGTGTCATTACGTTTAAAAACATACTGGGCAGTAAGTAGTTGGGTTACTAATAGGGCAATTGCAAGGGTACTCACTCTTAATCTCATAATACTATGCTGTTTCTACAAAGTTAGGCTATTGCTGCATAAATTGTACTTTGTCAGGCACTTCTTTACTTAAGTTAATTTTTAAGTTAGCCAAACTGCCTGTTATTGTTGGCCTTTCCCTGAATTTTGTAGGGGGTGTTGGCGGTTAACAATAGTTTCTTATATTTGCCGACCTTAAAATAACCCTGTATAAACACTAAAAATAATGCAGAATAAAGGAGCCATAAGGCTTTTCGCAATTATACTTGGTTTGGTTTGTATTTACCAAATCTCGTTTACATTCATTACTCGTTCGGTTGAGACCGATGCCCGCGAATTTGCAGCTGGCGATACCGCCAAAGAGCGTAACTACCTTGACTCTATTAAAAACGAAAAGGTATTTAACCTGGGTATTTATAATTATACCTACCAGGAGTGTAAAGCCCGCGAATTGGTGTTGGGCCTTGACTTACAAGGTGGTATGAATATTACCCTGGAGGTGTCTACTGTTGACTTGGTTAAAACAATGTCTAACAACAGTACCGACCCTGACTTTTTAAAAGCCCTTGCCCTAGCGCAAACAAACCAGGCAAAATCTGATAAAGACTTTGTTACCCTGTTTGGCGAGGCTTGGAAAACTGTTGCCCCGGGCAAACGTTTAGCATCTCCGTCAATATTTGGCAACGCTGCCAATAAAGATAAAATAGACCCTTATAAGTCTACCGATGAGGACGTTTTAAAGGTGTTGACAGCAGAAGCTGATGCCGCTATAGACCGTACCTTCCAAGTATTACGTACCCGTATCGATAAGTTTGGTGTTGCATCGCCAAACATCCAAAAACTGGGCAACTCTGGCCGTATATTGGTAGAGTTACCAGGTGTTAAAGATAAAGCCCGTGTGCGTAAACTGCTACAAGGTTCGGCTAACCTAGAGTTCTGGGAAACTTACCAAAACGAAGAGATGGCTCCATTCATGCAAAAGGCTAACGATATGTTGCGCCTTATTGCCGGTGGCGATACCATTGCCGCTGTTAAAGATACTACTGCCGCACCTGCTGATACTTCTAAAGCTGCTAAACTTGCTGCTGCTAAAAAAGACAGCGCCGACAAAGCACAAGCTGCAGCTAAGCTTGATTCTAACAAAAAAGCCGCTGCTGATACTGCCGGCCTAAGCGAAGACGAGCAACGCGCTAAATTTGCCAAAGAAAACCCACTATACGCTGTACTTAACCCTAATATTGGTACGAACGAGGCAGGCCAACAGGTATATGTTGATGGTGCTGCCTTTGGTATAGCTGAGGTTAAAGACACGGCCAAGGTTAACAAATACCTTAACCTGCCATCTATAAGGGCTCTTTTCCCTGCCGATTTCAGGCCATACTGGGCTGCCAAGTCTAAAACATTGACAAACGGTAAACTGGTACTTGAATTATTCTCTATCCGTGTTACCAGCAACGATGGTGCCCCTGCCCTAAGCGGCGAGGTTATTATTGATGCCCGTGCCGATTACCAGCAAAACAGCTCTGAAGCGCAGGTTTCAATGCAAATGAATGGTGAAGGCTCTCAAAGGTGGAAACGCCTTACTGCAGAGAATAAAGGCAAAGCTATTGCCATTGTACTTGATGGGTATGTATATTCTGCACCAAACGTAATAAACGAGATTCCTAACGGTAGCTCTCAAATTACGGGTAATTTTAAACTTGATGAGGCAAAAGACTTAGCCAACGTACTTAAAGCCGGTAAAATGCCAGCCCCAGCGCGCATTGTGCAAGACGTTGTAGTTGGCCCTTCTCTTGGTCAAAAAGCTATTAACGATGGTTTTGCATCGTTTATCATAGCCCTTGGCTTAATCCTTGTTTTCATGGGCTTCTACTACAGCAACTCTGGTTGGGTAGCAGATATCGCCTTGTTTGTAAACATCTTCTTTATGATGGGGGTACTAACCTCTATTGGTGCTGTATTAACATTACCGGGTATTGCGGGTATCGTACTTACCGTGGGTATGTCGGTTGATGCGAACGTACTTATTTATGAACGTATCAGGGAAGAACTTCGACATGGTAAAGGCATACGCCTGGCCATAGCCGATGGTTATAAAATGGCCTACTCATCCATTGTCGACTCTAACGTAACTACCTTAATTGTAGGTGTTGTATTATTTATAAACGGTACAGGCCCAATCCAAGGCTTTGCTACTACCCTTGTTATTGGTATTTTAACTTCATTGTTCACCGCTATCTTTATTAGCCGCCTTGTGTTTGAGTTTATGCTTGGCCGTAACATGAACATTAAATTCTCTACCAAGCTTACGGAGAATGCCTTCAAAAACATCAAGTTTAACTGGATTGGCAACCGCCGTATATTCTATGGTATATCTATCGCTATTACATTAGCCGGTATCGTATCGTTAGCTACTCGTGGTTTAAGCTATGGTATCGACTTTACAGGTGGTCGTACCTATGTAGTGCGTTTTGATACTCCTGTTGAAACAGGTTTAGTTGCTTCTACATTGGCTACCCCATTTGGTGGCAGCGCACCTGAGGTTAAAACCTTTGGCGATGCTAACCAGGTAAAAATCACTACTAAATTCCGTATCGACGACAAATCGGAAAACGTAAGTACAGAGGTTGAAGATTTATTAAAAGCAACCTTAACTAAGGCAATGCCTACCAACAAACTGTCTGTAGAAAGCAGCGACATGGTTGGGCCAACCGTAGCCGATGACATTAAACGTTCATCAGTATGGTCGTTCTTATTTGCAGTAGCGGGTATCTTCCTATATATAGTAGTCCGTTTCCGTAAGTGGGAATTTGGTTTGGGTGCGGTTATATCGCTTCTGCATGACTCTTTTATGCTTATCTCTGTATTCTCTATCTTCTATGGTATACTACCATTCAGCTTAGAGATAGACCAGGCTTTTATTGCGGCTATATTAACTGTTATGGGGTACTCTATTAACGATACCGTGGTAGTGTTCGACCGTATCCGTGAGTACTTAAACGAGAACAAGAAAGCCCCTGATATGAAGGTGGTAATTAACGACGCCTTAAATGCTACTATAAGCCGTACCATCCTTACCTCATTAACCATCTTCCTGGTATTGTTTGCCATATTTATATTTGGTGGCGAGGTTATACGTGGCTTCTCTTTTGCCCTGCTTGTGGGTGTTGTTGTGGGTACTTACTCTTCACTATGTATTGCAACTCCAATATCAGTAGACTTAAACCGTAAAAGGAATAAGGCTATTGAAGACGCCAACAAAAAAGCAATGGCTACTAAGTAATTTGTAAATTCTAATAATATTTTAATCCCCTGGCAAAAGCCGGGGGATTTTTTTTGCTGCAAATCAGCCACAACAAATTGTTTCAGGCATTTGTTCTTACTGTATCTTTGCATACAACAAGTAAAAAAAGGATGAACACAGCAGTTATTTTATTTTTAAATCTTGGTACAGGCGAAATAGTGATGATTTTGTTTGTAGTGATGCTTTTGTTTGGTGCCAATAAAATACCCGAACTGGCCAAGGGGCTGGGCAAGGGTATGCGCGAGTTTAAAGACGCTACAAACGGTATCCAGCGAGAGATACAGGACAGCGCCCGTAAAATGGAACAAGAGGCTAAAAAGATAACCCAGGACGCCACAAAAGACATTACCGACGACCCCGGTAAACAATAATAACAAGATTTTGCCTAAACCTTTTGTTGCTTTTATAATTTTTACCTTTATTTGTTGTGGAAAATATTTTTTACTTTAGCTGACAAGGATTAAGTAAAGACCTAATCAACCTATGAATATGAGCAGAACGCTTACTCTTATTGCAATTTTCGCCTTTATGGCAACAGTTGCCTCGGCCCAGAACAAGTTTTTGAAGGCGGCCGATGAGGCTTACAAAAACGCCCAATACTCTGAGGCTATTGAACTTTACAAAAAGGCAAGTTCAAAAAAAATTAAAAAAGACCAGAAGGTAGAGATCACTTTCAAGACCGCAGAGGCTTACCGTCGTAACCACGATTATAAGAATGCTGAGGTATGGTACAAAAAAGCTATTAAAGCTAAGTACGATGATCCGTTAGCTACTTTATACCTTGCCGACGCCCTAAAAGCGCAGGAGAAGTATGACGAAGCCGTTGTATCTTACAACGACTTTAAAAAACTGGCCCCATCTGACCCTCGCGGAGAGAATGGCGTTGAGTCATGCAAACTGGCCCAAAAATGGAAAGACGCTCCTACCAAATATTCGGTAGAGAACGTTTCTCAGCTAAACACCAAATACAACGACTGGGGTGTTGCTTACACCAAAAAGAACTTTAAAGACATCGCCTTTACCTCTTCTCGCGAAGGTACTACAGGCAATGAGCTTGACCCATGGTTAGGCCAAAGCACTGAAGACGTTTTTGAAGCTAAGCTTGATAAAAACGGTAAATGGAGCACTCCTGCACCACTTGCCGCTCCTTTCAACAGCAAAATGAACGAAGGTTCTCCGGCATCAAACAACAAATACACCTTATTGTATTTTACACGTTGCTCTGAGAAAAAAGATAAGACTGTTGGTTGCCAAATCTTTTTAAGCAAGAAAAAAGGCGCTACTGCCTGGGATGAGCCTACACAAATTATGCTTTCTCCTGAAGATAGCTTCTCTTGCGGCGACCCTGCCCTTTCTCCTACAGAAGATACATTGTTCTTCTCTTCAGATATGCCGGGCGGACAAGGTGGTACCGACATTTGGTATGTTACTTACGACAAAAAGAAAAAAGAGTGGAGCAAACCCACAAACTTAGGCACTACTATTAATACTATTGGTAACGAGCGTTTCCCTTACCTGCACGATGATGGTACTTTTTACTTCTCTTCTGATGGCCACTTAGGCATGGGTGGATTAGACGTATTCCAGGCTAAAAAAGCCGGTAACAAATGGGGTGGCGTTGCCAACATGAAATACCCAATGAACTCTAGTGGCGATGATTTTGGTATCGTTTTCCAAGGCCAGTCTCCAACAGGCGATTTCCTTGAGAAAGGTTACTTAAGCTCTAACCGTAAAGGTGGTAAAGGTGGCGATGATATCTACTCTTTCATGCTTCCTCCTCCATGCTTCACTTTACAAGGTGTTGCCCGTAATGAGCAAACCAAAGAGGTTATGCCAGGTGTTAAAGTAACCGTAACAGGTTCAGATGGTACTGCCTTAGAAGCTATTACCGATGCTACTGGTAGCTATATGTTTGAGTGTAAGCCTACCGCTAAATTCAAACTAAACACTTCGTTTGAGGTTAACGTATCTAAAGATAAATTCATCAACACCACCGGTATTAGTAAATTTGATACTAAAGGCTTAGAAGAAAGCAAAGACTTTGTTCTTGATTTTATGTTACTAACTACTGATAAGCCAATTAAACTTCCATTAATTTTGTTTGAACTTGCTAAATGGGAACTTCAACCACAATACCAGGACTCATTAAATGGCCTTATCAAAACTATGAATGATAACCCAAGCATTGTTATCGAACTACGTTCTCATACTGACTCTCGTTCATCATTCAAATACAATGAAGAATTATCTTTCAAACGTTCTCAATCAGTTGTTGATTACCTAATCAGCAAAGGTATTGCCGGCGACCGTATGATGCCAAAAGGTATGGGCGAGTACGAATTGTTGAACAAATGTAAAGATGGCGTTAAGTGTACTGAAGAAGAACACCAGGTTAACCGTCGTACCGACTTTAAAGTTATCCGTAACGACTATGTTGCCCCAAAAGACCCATCGAAAATTGTAGCTCCGAAAATTATTATTGAGGACGAAGATGGCGAAGAAGTAGAGCCAACCCCAACAGATGCTCCGGCTCCTGGTGGAACTACTCCAACTCCTCCTAAAAACTAAGTAAATTAGTAAACCATATTAAAAACATCCCGCCACCTCGGCGGGATGTTTTATTTTTGTACCCATGCAAAACGAGTCGCTTTATAATATGCGCGGGGTTTCGGCCTCTAAAGAAGATGTGCACAAGGCAATAAGCAAATTGGATAAGGGCTTATTCCCTAAAGCCTTTTGTAAAATAGTGCCCGATTATATGACAGGGAGTGATGAGCATTGTATTGTTATGCATGCCGATGGTGCAGGCACCAAATCGTCGCTGGCCTATATGTATTGGAAGGAGACTGGTGACCTTAGCGTATGGAAAGGCATAGCCCAGGATGCACTGGTAATGAACCTGGACGATTTATTATGCGTAGGCGCTACCGATAACATAATGCTATCGAGCACTATAGGCCGTAATAAAAACCTGATACCGGGCGATGTTATATCGGCCATTATAAACGGCACTCAAGAGCTTGTAGATGAACTGGGCAAGCATGGCCTAAACATTTACCTTACCGGCGGCGAAACAGCCGATGTAGGCGATTTGGTGCGCACTATTATAGTAGACTCTACCGTTGTATGCCGTATGAAGCTCAGCGATGTTATAGATAATGCGAATATTAAAGCCGGCAATGTGGTAGTGGGCCTAGCGTCTTATGGCAAAGCCACTTACGAAACTGAATACAATGGCGGAATGGGCAGTAACGGCCTTACTTCAGCCCGCCACGATGTGTTTGCTAACTACCTGGCCCAAAAATATCCTGATAGCTACGATGCCCATGTGCCTGCCGAAGTGGTATACAAAGGCAAATACAACCTTACCGATGCCATAGAGGGCACAGGCCTTGATGCCGGTAAACTGGTATTATCGCCTACACGCACCTATGCGCCGGTAATTGCTAAAATACTTTCGGCTTACCGTAGCCAGATTGATGGCATTGTACATTGCAGTGGCGGTGCTCAAAGCAAAGTGCTTCACTTTGTTGATGGTGTGAAGGTTATTAAAGACAACCTGTTCCCTATACCACCGCTATTCAATATTATTAAAGAACAAAGCGGCGCTAGTTGGGACGAGATGTTCCGTGTGTTTAACATGGGCCACCGTATGGAACTATATGTGCCTGAAGCTATTGCTGCTGATATTATAACTACCTCTCAAAGCTTTGGGGTTGAAGCCCAAATTATTGGCAGGGTTGAGGCTTCTGATAAAACAGAGGTGGTAATTAAACATCTGCTTGGCGAGGTTATTTATTCTAAATAAGTAATTACTAACAGTTTGGTATTTAATGTTTTATAATGTATACTAAACAATGTCGTTACTAAAGTTGTATTTTAGCTGTATAACACTGTTT
>JAIXUZ010000218.1 GCA_027483285.1 Bacteroidota bacterium | reverse complement strand
TTAACATAGTTATATAGTAAAGGTATTTTTGAGCGTATTTCATCCCTATTAAATAAGCCCCTTATTATGGCATAGCTATTATCTTTAACACAATTAATAATAGTGTTGAGCAATTCCGGCTCAGATAATTCTTCTTTTGACCTTAAAACAAAAACATTATTTTCCATATGTGTTTTTTAAATAATGATGTTGGCAAAACCAAAGCCTGTAAAGCCATTGTTATTGCCATTGTAAAATAAGTATTGCTTACCGTTTATGTTTATGTAGGCTGAATAGCAGATCATTTCGCTATCCCAGCCGCTGGCTGATGGTTCTAAAACCAAACCATCGTCATGCCTATCCCAGTTAATTAGGTCGGTTGATGTTGCATAACCTAATTTGTATGGGCTGTTAAACTGTCGAACTGAATAAAACAGATAGAATGTGTCATTTTCCTTAACAAGGTATGGCCTGCCAAAGCCAAACTCTGCATCGCTTTTAAATAGTATGTCTTTTTTAATAGGTTCCCAGTTTATAGCATCATTGCTTTGGGCTAACGAGAGATTATAAATAGGGTATTTTTTTTCTTTATAAATATCATTATTCATAAACTGCCAGCCTGAGTTGGCAACATATACCATAAAATACTTGCCCTGATGTTGTATAACGGTTGGGGCTGAACGAATACTTAATTCACTGTCAATACGCTCCAATACAGATGTACGTTTTATACGTTCAAAAGGCCCGTCAGGAGAATTAGCAACCGCAACACCTGAAAAAATGGAGTAGGGGGTTTTAAAATGCCGTTGGTAGCCCGCGTAATACATATAGTACTTGCCATTTATAGGTATTACTGATGATACGTTTACACCGCAATCATCAAAGGTTCCGTCTTCGCCAACATCTAAAATAAAGTCATCGCTATGTTTCAGTATTTCGGCAGGGTTGGCAGGGTTAACATCTACATAGGTAATGCGGCCGAATTTGTCTTTACAAGTTGTGGCATAATATATTCGTAACACATCCTGTTCAGCTATATATAAGGGTGTAGGCAGAATACAGTAGTGCTGGTTCCACCATTTATCTTGCAACGGGGCAAGTATTAACCCTTTTTTTTCAACTTTCATTACGCAATGCCAAATTTGGTATGGGTATCAACTTCATCAATAGGGCTTGGGGTGCCTTTTATTAATGATTTTGACGGGATGTTTTTAACAATAAGTGTGGCAGCGCCAATAAGGCAATCGTCGCCAATATCAACATTATTTGCAAGGGTAGAGTTTACACCAAAAAAGCTGGCGTTGCCAATGTTGCAAAAGCCAGATACTACCACGTGCGATGAGATAAAATTATGGCTGCCAATTGTTGTATGGTGGCCTATATGGTTGCCGCTCCACAATACATTATTAGAGCCTATTTTTACAAAGGGTTGAATGGTATTATCTTCAAAAATAAACAGGTTGTCGCCCAACTCAACATTGCGCCAAATAAAAGCTTTAGAACTTATATAGTTTACTAAGATGTAGCCTTTTTGCTTAGCCTGGTTATATTTGCTTATGCGAACCCTGTTTAGGTTAGAGTAAGTGAGTGCTATGTGCATTTGGTACTCTGCACACGGGTATTGCATTTCAATATCTTCAAAAGCAACTACAGGCAGGCCAAAAAGTTCTGTTTTGGTAATAAATTGCCTGTCTACAGTAAAAGCTACCACGTTGTATGGGCTATCGTATGTAAAGTATTCATAGGCAATTTCAGCAAAGGCGCTATCGCCAAACAATACTATATTTCCTGTCTTTTCCATTAACTACGGTTTGTAAATCACTATATCCTCTCTGCGGTTTGTCATTGGCAGATTGCTTGCTTGTGGTAGCAAATATACATCATACCCGGCATTTCGGTAACGAGCTATAATGCCAAGCAGCATACCATCATCTATTTTGCCATTATCAAGAGTATTAAAATCAACTTTTGGCAATGTTTTGCTTTGGGTATAGTTTTGGTGGTAAGTTATGCCTGCCGGCGATGCAAAAAAGCGTTTGCGTTTAGAAAAGTTGGGTATATCGCCAATTAAGAAAATACCACCATGGTTAAGCATGTTTAGTGCGGTATCAATAAACTTATAAATGCAACTGCTAAATGCTATGTAATGAAAAACACTATAGCTTACAACATAATCGGCCTTATTGTTATATTTTTCAAGGCCTTTTATGTTCGGAAAATAACCTTCTTCCTTTTTAATGTTTTTGCCTTTAGGTAAAAGGTCTAGCATTTCTGCCGAGTCGCATAAAACAATATTGACTTTTTTAGTTTTAAAAAAGTCAATAAGCATAAAAGGCAGGTCAGAACAGCCGGGACCAATATCAACATAGGTTTTGCCTGCTACATTACTTTCAGTATTTAAACCAAGTTTAGTAAGTATATCTGCAAAAATGGCTTCTTCATAACCTTTGCGGTACTCGTCAGGAAAACCTATTTTTTCGTATTTAGATAGCTTATTATTTTTAGCCAGATTTTTAAAACCATCAAAATCCAGTTCCTCAAACTGTTGTAAATAAGCTTTGTCTTTTTTAGTAGCCATTATAAATTAAGTAACATGGTTTCTCTTAAAACTGCTGTACCCCCAAAGCTCTCTTTAAATGCAAGCAGGCCTGTATTAATATCCCGGCCCTTATTTTCATTTGGGGTGCCTAGGTTAAAGTATTTAAAGTTGTTGGCCAAGGCCCATTTAGCAACACCATCAATAAGCAGGTTCATTGGCCTATAATCTTGATATTGAGAGTCTATACCAAAATATTGACCATGTACACCAAATTTGTTTTTTACAAATATAAGTGTCATTGCTATCATTACCCCATCTAAATAGGCACCAAATAACTTAATATTATCAGGTAATAATTGTTTTAGTAATAATATATCTTGTAATGAATGTACCGGCTTAAGGCCATGTTTTTCGTCAAGATTTATGCTGAGTATCTCCCAAGCTCTGTTATAGTCTTCCGTTTGGCTAAATGTAATATTGTTTTTTACTGCTTTTTTTATGTTGCGGGTATTATTATCGGCGTAGCGCTTTTCTATATTTTCAACTGTTGTTAGCTGTACCGCAATTTCAACCTCGCGAGAGTATATGTCAAAACCATTACGCCATAGGGCATAAGCTTGTTCATCGGAAGGGCTTGTGTGAAAGATGTTAAATGATGGGCGGATTAGAATTTGGGTAAACCCCTGTTCTTTGGCATAAGCAACAGTATCTGTTACTATCTGCAATATATCTTCAGTGCCAATATTGCCATATACAAATCCCCCGTATGTACTACGCATATGAGAGTTTAAAATGGTATTGTTGCCCGATACCTGTTTTACAGCAGGAAGTACGCAAATAAGCTTGCTTTTCTTGAAAAAAAGTAGCGAAAAATCATCTATAGCATTTGATGGATTATAGCTGAAAAATTTGCGCGAATGCAAAAATGTAGCGTTCCTACATTTATTAAATATAAAGTCGTCCCATAAATCAAAATACTCTTGCGTATATCTTTTAATTTCTATCATGAACGATTTATGAGTTCTTTAAATTCTTCATAGCTTCTAATATAATCAGCATCCAAGTATTTTTCAGATGCCAAACAAAGAAGAACTGCATTATGAGAAAAAGTAATGCTCCTCCAAAATAATTTTGGAATATACAACCCTTTGCTTGGACTATCTAAAACAAAACTTTTCTTATAATTATCAGAGCCTTCTAATTCAAAAGTAATTGTACCGCTAACTGCAACAATTAATTGCTGCAAGTTTTTGTGTGCATGGTGCCCCCTAATTACATTGTGCGGTGTGTAGTATGTCCAATAAACACGTTTTACTTCAAATGGTAGGTTATCGGGGTATTCTACAGGAGTAATATAGCCTAGCGATGCATTGCCAATTTGTTTTAATTCAAATTCAGCCGGTATATTTAAATCAAGATTATACATAATCAACCAGGTTGTATTTCCAATCAAAATTAGGCCTTAAAATACCGGGAGAGCGTTTTAAATTACTTCCTTTGTTTGCTCCGTTTTCTTCTATTTCAAATGATAAGATATCGTTATGGAGATATAAGAAGTAACGTTGAGATTCGCCAAAAACTATATTAATGTGATATTCGCCGGAATTTAGATAGTATGCTGGAATAATTGTAGAAATTTTGTAATGTCCCTTTACAGAGTCATTATTCTGACTTAAAATTATGCCTGACTCGAACATCATTATTTCGTCCTGGTTAAACAAGAACATAGTAAAGTCGGTAGTTTTTCCTTCTACATAGTTTACATACTCAATTTCAAACTTAATACCCGTTTCAATAGATATTATATCTGTTTCGCTTTCTGCAGGGCTAACGCTTATTTTTTTTAGGCGGATGTTTTCATTACCTGGTGCATCGTTAAGATTGTCCCAACTTTTCGATATACTAATTTCCCGGCCATCTTTAAGGTAGTAATCCACTACAGATTTTGCATCACCTTCTTTAAGTAATCCCCCATTTTTTAAAAATATGGCCCGGTGGCAAAGTTGCTTAATAGCTGCCATATTATGGCTAACAAAAAGTACCGTTCGGCCATGGCCGCTAACGTCTTTCATCTTGCCTAGGCATTTTTTTTGAAACTCCGTATCACCAACAGCAAGTACTTCGTCAATTATTAAAATTTCGGGCTCTAAGTGTGCTGCTACAGCAAATGCTAAGCGCACATACATACCCGATGAGTAGCGTTTTACAGGGGTGTCAACATAACGACTAACACCGCTAAACTCAACAATCTCATCAAACTTGGCCTTAATTTCATGGCGTCGCATACCTAATATGGCACCATTTAAAAAAATATTCTCACGCCCACTAAGTTCCGGGTGAAAACCAGTACCAACCTCTAGCAGGCTGGCCATACGGCCCTTAATTTTAATCTCGCCGGTAGATGGCGCTGTGATTTTTGAGAGTATTTTTAGCAGGGTAGATTTGCCTGCGCCATTTTTTCCTATAACACCTAAAACCTCGCCGGTATTAACTTCAAAATTTATGTCTTTTAGGGCATATACATATTCAGATTGGCCTATCGATGTACGGTCATTTTCTTCAATGTTTTTATCTTTAGATCCTTGCCCTGTTACTTTGCCAACAAAGCTTTTAAAATCGTCAGTAAAAGACTTTGAGCCTACACTTCCTAAACGATAAACTTTAGAGACATTTTCTACTGATATAGACTTTTCTTGCATTATATAATATCTACAAAGTTCTTCTCAACCCTATTAAACAAAAATACTGATAAGGTGAATGTTAAAATACAAAACGCACTGCTATATAATAAGGTAAGTGGGGTAAAAGTACCCGAACCTAACATTGAGTAACGGAAAGCCTCTATAAGAGGTGTGATTGGATTGATATTTACAAAAGCCCCAAAAAAGCTATTTTGCGCATAACTAAGCGGGTAAATTACCGGGGTGCAATACATAAGTAACTGGGTGCCAAAAGCAACAAGAAACGAAAAATCTCTGTACTTTACTGTTAATGATGATATGATGTTGCCTGATGCCATGCCCAGTAAACCAATCATTAATATTACATGGGGCAACAATACTAAGGCATGCAACCATTGTATATTAACAGATGCTTTACCCATAATAGCTAATACCCCAATAGCAATGCAAAGAAGTATAAATTGAACAAAAAATTTATAAAGATTACCAAGAATAGTTGCTAATGGCACTATAATTCGAGGAAAATATACCTTGCCAAAAATACCGGCGTTGGCAAGAAATGTACCCGACGTTTTTTGGAGACAATCAGCATAGTAGTTCCAAAATGTAATGCCCGCAAGGTAAAACAGAGTAGGGTTTACATTCTCAGTATTAATTTTGGCTATGTTAGAAAATATTATGGTAAAAACTATAGTGGTTAAAATAGGTTGTACAAAAAACCAAAGTGGCCCTAATAGGGTTTGCTTATAACTTGATACAATGTCACGACGAACTAAAATGTATAATAGGTCGCGGTACTCCCAAATTTCTCGCAGGTTTAATTCAAATGGATTTGATTTTGGTTTTATTATTCTTGTCCAACTATTATTTTCCATCGTGTAGTATTAAACTTAATTGGGCCAAAATTACACATTTTGACCCAATTAAGAAGGTATTAATATGTATCTTTTAATGAACTACAACCAAACGGCGAGATGTTAATGTTGCGTTTGTGCGGATAGTGAGGTTGTAAATACCTGCATCAAAGTTACCAAGGTTGATATCGTAAAGGTTTGGACCTTTTGCCATAGTTACTTTGCGACTGTATATAATACGGCCGGTGTAATCAGTAACAAGCATGTCTACATTCTCCGTTTTCTCAGCTACAACACGCACGTTTATGTGGTCTGTAGCAGGAACGGGGAATACGTTTATATCAAACTCAGGGGCTTTATTTTCTTCAGTAGCCACAGTGTTACAAGGTACTGTAGGGTTGGCTATATATTCCATAGTATGGAAGTTTATATAACATACCCAGTTAGGGTTGTCAACAAAAGGGTTACGGTTTTCTTGTAATGAATCTAAGAACTCGTTACGGGCTTTGTCAAAATTATCAGGTGGATACTGGAAATGCCATTGTTTCAAAATCAACTCGTTTTGTGGTTGTGGCAAGCCCCATTGCTGGCCATTAACACCATCGTAGCAGGTAGGCATGTAAAACAAAGCACGGGCAGCGCGGCCTTTGTGGGCATCGCGTGGCTCATATACAAGGTTCAATTGGCTATCGTAGCCAAGTTTACCATCTTCAAACGATTGCAGAACAGAGTCAACAACACCAAGAGGATTGTCTGAACGTGGTTGGTTAGACAGTGCAAATATTACAGGGTATAGGTTGTGCTGGTCGTTATACTCTGGTTTCTCAGGGGCATCAGCAGGGAAAGATGCCATCCAAGCGTGGCAAAAGGTATGCTCGCGGCTGTATATATCCCAGGTAAATGGTGGGGTATATAAATATTCGTTGCCCGTATAAGCGCAGGTAATAACACGCTGGCCGGCAGTAGTGTCGCGGGCCTGGAACAGGTTAACCATCGTCTCATCATAGTTACCGTAAAAGGTATACTGGTGGTTGTTTATTAACGCACCCAACGCAGTTGGGAAGTTAGCATTGTTAGGGTCTATACCATTGTAGTAGCTGCCTGCGTTAGCACCCGGGGTGGTAACCATGCCGGTAAGCGGGCTGGTTTGGTTGTAGTTGGTATAAACACCGCTGCCGTTGTAGGCAAATACAGCAAAGTAATAATCGGTAGAAGCGATAATGTAGTTAGGGACAAAGCTTGTAGCCTGGCTTACAGATACTACCTGCGCACCGCCAATGTAGTCGCCGCGGGTGTAGGTTTGTCCGTCAACAGGGGCTTCGGTTATGCTGTTAATGTCTTTACGCAAAACAAGGTAACCACCATCAACCGGCGGGTTAGCACTAGAAAATTGGCCTTTAATACGGTATGCCTTGTTAATAGGGAAGGTAAGGTTAGATGCCTGAACCGTAGGCTCTGAAGCATACGTACCACCAATGCCGTAAATGTTTAGTATGTATGGGTTTTCGTTAGCATCATCATTAGGTATGCTAAGCTGCGCAAGGCGCGAGCCTGCTGCACCCGGGGTAAAGGTAAAGTTGATAGGGCTGCTGCTGTTAGCATTTACACCCGATGGAAAGTTGTTTATAACAAAATCGCCACTGTTTGTTCCCGATAAAACCGGTTGCGTAACAGTAAGTGCATTAACAGTACCAATGTTTTCTACACTAAAGTTAAGTGCGGTAGGCGTACCTACAGGCGCACTAACATATACGGTAGAACCTGTTGGGTAGCTTGTGCCGTTATATTTAACATTAATTTCTTGTTGTGGGCCGGCTGGTGGAATAGCCACGCTAACATCATCCAACGCTACGTTGTAGCCCGATACTTTTGTAGTGTAAAAGAAACGGATGTAGCGGCTGGCTTGGTTAGGCGTTACACTTTCCTGCACCAATACATTGTTTGCCAAAGGGGCCTGGGTGGTATACACCTTAAGGTCGGTCCAGTTGCTGCCGTTTACCGACTCCTGAACATTAAAAGTACCTTGCCATGGGTTGCCTGTAGATGTGCCACCTATATAATAAGTAACGGTGCCCGGGGCATCGGCAAGAAAAATCTGCAGGTAGTCGTTAGTACCATCCAGTTTGGTAGACGGTGCCACAACACATAAGTTGGCACTGGCATAAGTACCTGTTCCGCTGGTAGACCAGCCTTGTGGTGCCGTACCTGCCATGTCCCACGTTGTGGGCACGGGGGCCTGGGCGCTAACCGCAAACGGAAGCAAAGCCAAAGCCAATAATTTAATCATTTTCATATTAAAATTTTTAAGCCCGTAAAGGTAGCAAAACAATGTTAACATAGGTTACCTGTTTTTTAACAGTAGGTTATATATATCGCCTGTTGGTTGTTGTTACGGACCTTAAGTACATTTTGAGGCAACCATACCTATGGTAACCGCGGCTTGGGCATAAGTTAACAGCTGTCGTACAACATTTTAAAGCGTTCATCCAGATATTTATCGTCAGGATAATAAGTGTAAGTAAAAGGTTCCTTTAATTGATAGTTTTAAATGCTGAACGAACTGTAAGCAGTGGATGGCGCTGTTAAGCTACAAATGGCAGAGGGAAACATATGAAGAAACCATTACCAATATTTTTTTATTTACAAGAAGGTTAAAAAACTATCCCACGCCCCTGTAACCTGAAACCTAATTTACTTAGCTTTGTTACCTGTTAAAAGAGACAAAAACAATGATAAAGATATTAGCCAACGATGGCATTGATGCCGAAGGCAAAAAACTATTAGAGGAAGCCGGCTTTTTGGTTGCCGATTTTAAAGTACAACAGGATGAGCTTGCCAAAGTAAT
>JAIXUZ010000376.1 GCA_027483285.1 Bacteroidota bacterium | reverse complement strand
CGCCAGCACATGCTTGCGGTATACTTTTATATACTTGCGGGTGTCCAGTATCAATTGGTTGTAATTGAATTGACTGCCAAAGGCTTTGCTGTAAAAAATAGAGGTAAACTGCGCATACCAGCCTTTGTAGGCATTGTAAAGGTTATCGCGGCTATCTAGTAAAAGAGTAACACCTGTGCCAGATATAAAGCTGCCGTGGCGGCCGGGTAGTTGTTGTTGGTCGAATACACCCCCAGGGGTATAGCTTATGTTGTAGAATTTTTGCAAATCGAAAATTAGCCCTGCGAAAAGCTTAGGCCTTATTAAACGCATAAGCGTTGGGTTTATATGGTATTGGCTAAAAGCGTAACGCTCTTTATTTTCATCGGGCATATCGTTGCCAACGCCCCAAAACGTATCGGGGAAACGCGATAGCGATGCATGCATTTTAAGGTACCACCGTTCCCGTGGAAAAACGATGTTAGCATCCAGCTGGCCTACATACTGTTTGCGCAGGGTGTAAATGCCTATTAGTTGTAGGTTGGAGGTGCGCAGCAGGGTATCTTTACTGCTGGTTTTAAAAAGCCAGGTGCCGGCAGCACCAAAGGTCCAGTCGGTTTCAGGGGCGCGGCTTATTACAGGTATGGCCAGTATTTTATGCCTTTTGGTTTTTGCCGTTGCATTATCAGGCGGACCAAAGAAGCGCTTTAGTAACTGCGCGTTTGCTGATGGGGTTAAAAATATGAGGGTGGCAGTTAAAACAAAAACGCCTCTTAATTGCTTTATCATAGCGGCAACGCAAAAGTAACCTATAAAACAGCACTTTTAAGGCCAAGGTGTTACAAAAACAAAAAATAATGTTTAAACTTGCACCGCCTGAGCAAAAAGGCAAAATCCAAGTACAGTAAACTTTTACTACAATGTCTGAAAAAGAACAACAGCCAGCACAAATTACCCTTGACGGTACAACGTATTCCCTACCTGTAATAGTAGGTACCGAAAACGAAAAAGCAATTGATATTACCAAATTGCGCGATCAAACCGGTTATATAACCCTTGATTCGGGTTATAAAAATACTGGAGCTACAACCAGCGCCGTTACCTTTTTAGATGGCGAAGAAGGTATACTACGCTACCGTGGATACCCAATTGAGCAACTGGCTGAAAAATCTACTTTTACCGAGGTTTCATACTTATTGGTGTATGGCAAACTGCCCACCAAAACTGAGCTTGATAAATTTAACTCAGACATATCTCGCCACACACTGGTACACGAAGATATGAAACGTTTTTACGAAGCATATCCATCTAAAGCGCATCCTATGGGTGTTGTGGCATCGGTAGTATGCTCGTTATCAACCTTCTATCCTGAAAATAATAAAACCAAACGCACATCGGCCGAAATTGATTTAACAGTGCATCGCGTTTTGGCAAAGTTCCCAACTATTGCAGCATGGGCTTATAAAAATTCTATAGGGCACCCAATAATGTACCCTAAAAACTCTCACAACTACGTAGAGAATTTCTTGTACATGATGTTTGCAAACCCATCTGAAGAATATGAGATTGACCCTGTAGTTGCTAATGCATTGGATAAACTTTTAATTCTACACGCCGACCATGAGCAAAACTGCTCAGCATCAACCGTTCGAATGGTAGGTTCATCTAAAGCTAACTTATACGCATCTATCGCGGCGGGTACAATTGCCCTTTGGGGTCCGCTACACGGCGGTGCTAACCAAGAGGTTATTGAGATGTTGGATATGATTCACGAAGATGGAGGCAACGTTGATAAGTGGGTTGAGAAAGCAAAAGATAAAAACGACAGTTTCCGTTTAATGGGCTTTGGCCACCGTGTGTACAAAAACTTTGACCCACGTGCTAAAATTATTAAACAAGCCTGCGACCAGTTATTAAATAAGCTGGGTGTACACGATGATATACTGGAGATAGCTAAAAAGCTGGAAGAAGTAGCCCTGCGCGACCCTTACTTTGTAGAGCGTAAGCTATATCCTAACGTTGACTTTTACTCTGGTATTATATACCGTGCTATGGGTATACCTACCGAAATGTTTACGGTAATGTTTGCCCTGGGCCGCCTGCCAGGCTGGATTGCACAATGGAAAGAGATGATTGCCAACGGTGAGCCTATTGGCCGCCCACGCCAGATTTATGTTGGCGAAGGTTTACGCGATTATGTAAACATTGGCGACAGGGTATAATCCTGATTACAATATTTAATAAAAAAACCTGCTACGGTATCGTAGCAGGTTTTTTTGTTTTAACCTTTTATTTGGGGGCATGGTTAAGGGCTAACCAGTAGATGCCTAGCTCAGAAATGGCTTTAATAAAATTAGATACCTCAACAGGTTTTACTATATAACTATTTACCCCCAATTCATAGCATTTTTTTACATCGGGGTGTTCTTTTGATGAGGTTAATATAACAACAGGTATTTCACATGTTCGTTTATCTCCTTTTAATTTTTCTAACACCTGAAGGCCATTTACTTTAGGCATTTTTAAATCTAACAATATTACTTTAGGCTGGTTTTCAATTTTACGTCCTGTATAATTGCCAGTGGCAAAAATAAAGTCAAGAGCAAGGGCTCCATCTTTAAGATGGAATAAATTATTGGCGATATTTTGTTTTGTTAAGGCCCTAATAGTCATCTCTGCATCGCTTTGGCTATCTTCTACTAATAGAATATCAACCACTTTATCTAGTTCCATTATTTAATTATATAATTCAGGGTTATGTTGCTGTTTCTTGTCATTCATACTAAAATAAAAAGAAGCACCTTTGCCTACTTCTGCTTCCGCCCATATTTTACCACCGTGTTTATTTATTATACGCTGCGCAGTAGCAAGGCCTACGCCAGTGCCTTCAAATTCATCGGCAGTATGCAGGCGCTGAAATACGCCAAATAATTTATCTATGTATTCCATTTCAAACCCGGCGCCATTATCTTTAACACAATAAACAACCTCATTGTTTTGTACTTTAGAACTAACCTCAATCATTGGGTTTTCTTTTTTTGCTGAGTATTTAATGGCATTAGAGAGCAGGTTTACCCATACACAGGCTATTAGCGATTTATCGGCCATAACACTATGCAAAGGGTGTACGGTAATAGTAGCACTGTGTTTTTTGTTTTTACTAATTTCAATAACAGTACCATTAACCAGGTCTGTCATATCTACACGGGCTTTTACCAGTTCCTTTCTTCCCAGTTGAGAAAAATTGAGTAGGTCGTCAATCAAATTACCCATATAACTTGCGTTGTAGCGTATAGTGCCAAGCAGGCGCTTCCCTTCCAGGTCTATCGCGGTTTCGTAATCTTCTTCCAGCATTAATGCATACCCATCTATGGCCCTTAATGGTGCTCTTAAATCGTGCGAAACTGAATAAGAAAATGATTCTAACTCTTTATTAACGGCTTCTAACTCTTCCGCATGTTCTTTTCGTTCTTCTTCAATTTTTTTAAGACTTGTAATATCGTTTTTAATGGCCATATATTGGTACACCTTGCCATTATCGTTTACAAAAGGCACAATGGTGCTTTCTACCCAGTAAATGCTGCCATTTTTTGCTCTGTTCTTTATTTCGCCTTTCCATATTTTGCCACCTCTTATTGTTTTCCATATGCTGGCAATAAATTCTTTAGGGTGGAAACCTGAATTGTGTGTACTGTTTTTTTGCCCTATTAGTTCGTCTTTGGTATAGCCGGCAACCTTGCAATTATTTTCATTTACATGTAAAATAACCCCATCTGTATCTATTATTTCAATCAGCGACGCCTCATCAAGTGCATACTTGTATTGCGATAGTTCTACTGTACGCTCAACCACTCGTTTTTCTAAATCAGCATTTAACTGCTCCAGTTGTTTTACGTTTATTTTTTCAGTTTCTAATAAAGTCTGCAACGCAATACCTAAGCTATTTAGCCCAATGGCAATAGAATCGAGCCCATTGCCATGGTCACTAACTTTAATTTGCTGGGAGAAATCTTGCAATAAGTATTTTTTTAAAATTTCAAGTGTGTCGTCTGTTTGATTTTTTAAGCCTTCGCTAGCTTCTGCCAAGACTTTTTCTATTAACTTTTTTGCTGTAACATCTCGTGCAATTTTTGATGCACCTACCACATTTCCTTCTGTATCTATAAGTGGCGACACGGTAACTGATACGTCTATATGCTTGCCATCTTTACCCATCCAAACAGTTTCCCAATGAACTATGGTTTGTTTTTGCCTTATTTTTTGTAGCATCTCTTCCTCCTCGCTAATGCGGTCTTTATGCATTAGCAGCGATATGTGCTTACCTATAACCTCATCGGCAGTATAGCCAAAAATCTTTTCAGAGCTTTTATTCCAGCTTTGTATTATGCCTTCTAACGATTTACTTATTATCGCATCGTTAGAAGAATCTATAATGGCAGCATACAATGCGCCCATGTGGCCTTCTTTAAAAACAGAAGCTACCGGTTCAATTATTCCCTCTGCACGCTCTGTCATTTTATTAGTATTAATGTGTTTTTGCTTCTTTTGATAATAGCGGAATTAAAATGCCTTTGGTAAAGCTGCTAAATTCAATAGGTTTAACCAGATAACTATTAGCACCTAGCACATAGCACCTCTTTAAATCAACATCTTCTTTAGAGCCCGAGAGTATTACTACTGGTATATTACAGGTGTTTTCATCATCCTTTATCTTTTCTAATACGCTAACACCGCTTACATGCCCAAGTTTTAAGTCTAGCAAGATAACCTTAGGCTTGTTTGTTATATCTCTGTCCTTGAAATCGCCGATACCGTTAAAAAAATCCAAAGCAAGTTTGCCGGTGGCTACATGCACTATGTTTTTTGCAATATTGTTTTGCTTCAGTGCCCTAATGGTTAGTTCAGCATCAAATATATTGTCTTCTATCAATAAAATATCCAAGCTATCGTCCATAATAAATTGTATTTAGTGGCAAAAGAAAGACTAACAGGTAGTGTAACAAATATGCCAGAGGAGTTGTAACGCCTGACGGATAATACGTATTTGTTGCTTATTGTTTAAACAAAAGGCAATTAGAGGTTCTTTAATCTTTTAGAAAGGTAGACTATTAAAAATTAATAAACTTGCATTTACTTGATGTTTCTTAGAACTATTCTAAATAGTGTTTGTTGCTTTACAACAGGGGGCAATATGTTGTACCTTTGCACCCTTAAATTAATGCTGTTTTACAAATACAGAACCTTTATTCTACAATGGCTTTTGATATAGAAATGATTAAGGCACTTTACGCCCGTTTTCCGGAGCGTATTGCTGCTGCCCGCAAAGTGGTTAACAAACCCCTTACTTTAACTGAGAAAATTCTTTACACCCACCTTGCCGAAGGTGATGCTGCCAAAGCATACAGCCGTGGTGTTGACTACGTTGATTTTAACCCCGACCGTGTTGCTATGCAAGATGCGACAGCCCAAATGGCGCTGTTGCAGTTTATGCAAGCGGGTCGCCCAAAGGTTGCTGTGCCATCTACCGTGCATTGCGACCACCTGATACAAGCTAAAGAAGGTTCTGCGCCCGACCTTAGCCAAGCCGTTAGCGGCAACAAAGAGGTGTATGATTTTCTTGCTTCTGTATCTGACAAATACGGTATTGGTTTTTGGAAACCGGGTGCAGGTATCATCCACCAAATTGTGCTAGAGAACTACGCTTTTCCCGGAGGTATGATGATTGGTACCGATAGCCACACTGTAAACGCAGGTGGTTTGGGTATGGTAGCTATTGGTGTTGGTGGTGCCGATGCTTGCGATGTAATGGCCGGTTTGGCTTGGGAACTAAAATTCCCTAAACTGATTGGTGTAAAACTAACCGGCAAACTAAACGGTTGGGTATCATCAAAAGATGTGATTTTGAAAGTAGCCGGCATACTTACCGTAAAAGGTGGTACAGGTGCTATTGTTGAATATTTTGGCGAAGGTGCGGTTAGCATGAGTGCCACTGGCAAGGGTACCATTTGTAACATGGGTGCCGAGATTGGTGCAACTACATCAACCTTTGGGTACGATGAGAGCATGGACCGCTACTTACGCGCTACTGAGCGTGCCGATGTGGCCGATGCTGCCAACGCTATTAAAGAACACTTAACCGGCGACCCTGAGGTATATGCTAACCCTGAGTTATATTTTGACCAGGTAATTGAAATTAACCTTGACGAATTGGAGCCTTACATCAACGGCCCATTTACTCCCGATTTGGCTACGCCTATTTCTAAAATGAAAGAAGCGGCTGCCGCAAATGGCTGGCCTACTAAAGTAGAGGTAGGTTTGATTGGATCTTGCACCAACTCATCGTACGAAGATATTAGCCGTTCGGTATCGTTAGCTAAACAAGTAGCCGATAAAAACCTGAAAGCTAAAGCTGAATTTACTATTACTCCGGGTTCAGAGCAAATCCGTTTTACTATAGAGCGTGATGGCTTTATTGACATATTTAATAAAATTGGTGCAGAGGTATTCTCTAACGCTTGCGGACCTTGTATTGGTATGTGGGCACGTACCGGTGCCGAAAAGAAAGAGAAAAATACCATTGTTCACTCTTTCAACCGCAACTTTGCAGCCCGCCAGGATGGCAACCCAAACACCTACGCTTTTGTTGCATCACCTGAAATAACAACGGCTTTGGCCATTGCCGGCGATTTAACATTTAACCCATTGACCGACTACCTTACCAACGAAAACGGTGAGCAGGTAATGTTAGAAGCCCCAACCGGCGATGAACTGCCACGCAACGGTTTTGCGGTTGAAGATGCTGGCTTCCAGGCTCCGGCTGAAGATGGTTCTCAGGTACAAATTGCTGTATCGCCAACGTCTGACCGTCTTCAACTTCTTGCTCCGTTTGCAGCTTGGGAAGGTGTTGACTTAAAAGGCTTAAAACTATTAATTAAAGCTAAAGGCAAGTGCACCACCGACCATATTTCTATGGCCGGCCCATGGTTGAAATACCGTGGCCACTTAGATAACATATCAAACAACATGCTTATTGGCGCTATCAATTTTGCTAACGATACTGCAAATAGCGTTAAAAACCAATTAACTGGCGAATATGCTGCTGTACCTGCGGTACAACGTGCTTATAAAGCAGCCGGCATTGGCTCTATTGTTGTGGGTGATGAAAACTACGGCGAAGGTTCTTCTCGCGAGCACGCCGCTATGGAACCACGCCATTTAGGTGTACGTGCTGTATTGGTAAAATCGTTTGCCCGTATACACGAAACCAACCTGAAAAAACAAGGTATGTTGGGTTTAACCTTTGCTAACAAAGAAGACTACAACAAAATTTTGGAAGATGATGTGATTGATATTACCGGCTTAACAACATTTGCACCGGGCCAACCGCTTACAGTAGTATTAAACCACGCTGATGGTTCTTCTGAAGAGATATTAGCTAATCACACTTACAACGCTCAGCAAATTGAGTGGTTTAAAGCGGGTGGAGCTTTGAATATTATTAGGGCGCAGGTAGCTTAGTTAGTTAATTGTGCATAGCTTATATAAAGCCCCGCTTAAGGCGGGGCTTTTGTTTTAAAGATTTAAAATAGTGAATAATGGAATTTGAAGGTAAAACCCTATCGGGCAAAATAAACTACTTAATAGCTATAGCTGAAGATGCTAACAGGGGCTACGCTGATGTAGCTAACGATACGGAAGACGCGACGTTGAAAAAGATATTTACCAGCCTTGCAGCAGAGCGCGCCGGGTATGCAACGCAACTGCAAAACCAATTGCGTGTGTTGGTGGGCAAAACAGCAGCCGACGATGAACCGTTAGGTGTGGTAAAACGCACATGGGCTTTTTTAAAATCTGCGGTGCTGGATGATGATGATGATTCAATAATAATGGAATGCATAAAGGGCGAAGAAGTTACCCTTAAAGAATATGCCTATGTTTTAGAAAACATTAAAAGCGAGAGTGCCCTTGGCAAGTTATTGGTAAAACAGCGCAACGGCATCAACTCATCATTAAATGGCATTAAAAACTATTTGAATAACAGGTAAATAAGTTTACACTTAGATTTAAACCCTCATCTTGAAAAGGTGGGGGCTTTTGTTTGTTGTTTGACGGCTCACTAACTATTTCCTAAAATGAATTTGACAACCAATAGACTTGGTTTCTTTGGTTGATACTGCCTTTCCTGCCAGTAATTCATCAACTGCCTTTGCAACATATTGGTTTTGTACCTTAGCAGGCTCGGCACCGTTATCGTCAATAGCTCCGTTATATTTTATAACCCACTGCCCTGCTTCTTTCCAAATTACAAAGGCATGGGGTGTTTTTTGCGCATTAAAATTCTTTGCTACGGCTTGTGTAGCATCAACTAAATAGGGGTAATTAAAATGCTCGGCCTTGGCTTTTGCAACCATTTTCGGGTAGGTGTCTTCCTCGTAAACTGTAGTATCCGTAGAGCTTATGGCAATAAGCGGAACGTTTAATGCTTTGTATTTGGTGTTGAGTTTATTCAGCCTATCGGGGTATAGTTTAGCAAAAGGGCAATGGTTGCAGGTAAACACAATAATAAAGCCTTTTGCCTGTGGGTAGTCTTTCAACGACACAAATTTACCGTCGGTATTTTTCAGCTTAAAATCGGCAATTGCTTTTCCGCCTGCTATATAAGTAAAGCTATACAGCAGTATTGAAATGGTAAATAGTGAAATAGAAATAAGCGCTTTTTTCATCAATCTATACCTTTATTCTTTAATCAGTTTTGTTATTCTGTTCGATTTGTCCATTGCCTTTAACAGGTAAATACCTTTAGCAATGCTGCTAAAATCCTGTTTATCTATGTTCTTTCCCGAGTAAATAACCTGCCCTGTTATAGTCGATAATTGAAACTGCTGGCCTGCATCTTTCGCGTTTATGGTAATATGTGATGTGAACGGATTTGGGAATGCGGCTGGGCTATAATTTACGGGCTGTTCAGTAATAGCCAGCGGTTCGCAAAACTGCCCGTTGCCAACCAATGTGGTCATCTCGTTGCACAGGTAGTTGTAGTTTATAATATCGGTGGCCGACATGGTTCCGTTTAGCAGGTTTACATCTTCATTAGGGTCTGTTGCTAAATTATAAAACTCTTCGTGCCCGTAGTCAAACCGTATTAGCTTATAGTCCATGTTACGCATGGCTTTTCCATCAGCAGAGTCGGGGGTAAGTTTAAAAATTTCGCTAAAAGCCCATGGCCTAACCTGTGTGCTAACATTCTTAATAATGGGCAGCATGCTTTTACTGTCTACCGGTTTGTTATTGGGTATTTGTGCCTGCCAGTTGGTATAGCCAAAAAGGTCTAAAACGGTGGCAAAAATATCGGCAGTGTTTACCAGCGCATCGCTTGCCCGCCCGGGATTAACTACAGATGGGCCTGCAATAATCATGGGTACGTGTACACCGTATTGGTATACCGTTCCCTTGGCACGGTCAAGGTTTGTTATTTGCGCGGTGCGTTTGGTGTTGCCATTGTCGCCAATAAAAATAATGTCGGTACTATCCAGTTTTCCTGCCGTTTGCAGCATGCTAAACAGGCGGCCAATCTCCGTATCCATCGCCTGTATCATCGCTTTAAAATAAGGCTTGGGGTTTTGGTTTATATCGCCCTGTGTGCCGCTAAGTGTATTGTAGGTATGCAGGTTTGCCGGTGGCAAATGCAGGGGCTCGTGCGGGGCATTAAAAGCCAACCATAAAAAAAACGGATTGTTGCCTTGCTGGTTTAGCCATGTAATGGCATTGTCTACATTTTCTGATGTAGCATAATTGGTAACGGTACTGGTAACACCATCGGTATATTTTGTCCAGTTGGTGAAGCTGGGTAGCTGGCCTATAAAAGGCCCCTCGCTATGGTTGTAGCCCAATGCTAACGGACTAACCAGATTTATTGCCGGTGCTGCGGGCAATAAATGCCATTTGCCAATGTTGGCTTTGGCAATAGCTGGATTGTATATTTTTAGCAATTTAGGAATGCTGATTTCAGCTGTATCCAGTGGGCCTGAACCACCAGTGCCGCCAACAATATTGCCTACGCCCGTGCGAAAACTGTAGCGCCCTGTTAATATGCCCGCGCGAGTAGAAGAGCAGACAGGGTAAGACATTACATTTTTAAACCTGACTCCTTTGCTAAGTAAAGCGCGAATGTTGGGTACATCTACAGTATCCTGGTGGTCTTCAAAAAAACCAAAATAATCGGTGCCTAAATCGTCGGCAATAATAAGTATTGTATTGCGCTGGGCCTGTGCTGTTGCTACCCAAAACAAGATTAAGCCAACGCAAAAAATCCTTTTCATCGTTATTCTTTTATGAATTTTTTGGTAGTGGTTACCTTGGTTTTTTCGTCGGTAAACTGCAGCATATACATACCGGGTGCCAAGTCGCTAATGTCAAGCCCTGACTGCAGTTGGGGGCGTGGTAACATATAAACCGTTTTGCCTACCGCATTAATTATTTTAACATAGTATGCAGTGGTAGAAGCATCAGCAAAATTAAAGTACAGCCTGTTATTTGCCGGGTTGGGGTATAGAGTAAAGTCTTTTGCTTGAACTTCATTAACACCTGTTGGGGTGCTTCCTGTAACCACAAACTGGCCCATCATGCCTTCGTCTTCGTGCAACGATATATGGCAATGGAACATAAACGGGTGTAGGCTGTCGGCATAGTCTTCAAACTTAGCAATAAAGCGCACTACCGACGGTGTGTTGCCTGTGCGGCCGGGAATAAATACCACATCTTTCCAGCCGGCTTGTGCTGCCGCAGGGGCTGCGCCGTTAACGGTAAGTATGTTAAACTCAACATCGTGAATATGGAAGGGGTGGCCAAAAATAGAGTTGCTGGTAATTTCCCAAATCTCGGTGTTGTTTAACGGTACGTGGTAGTCGTTATAATTTATATTGAATAGGTGATGATTTATGATAAATGCGTTAGGGCCTAAAATGCCTGGAACACCGGTGCTGTCGCTAATTGTAAGGTGGCGGGTTATGTCTGCATCAGCCTCGTTTATTAGTACATTATTTGTTAATGCCGATGGTATTGCAGTTATAGGGTTAGCGGTTTGTGCGCCAATATTCAGGTGGAGAATTCTAAAATCTAAATGGCCTAAATAGTTAGCAAAAGGCCCACCTACAAAGCTCTCGCCACCGGCAACAAAGTTAGACAGGGTAGAATTAAATGCCTTTAAATCGACTGATGTGCCTTGCTGCCCCGAACAATCTACCAGAATTTCAACACGCTCGCCTGCATGTAACACATAGCGTGTAACACCTACGGGCGCGTTTAGCAAGCCACCGTCTGATGTTATAATGTAGAAGGTACGGTTATCGCTAAAACCCAGGTTGTACGAGCGTTCTATTGCTCCGTTTAAAACCCTGAACCTAACTACCTGTGCAGGAATGTTGTATTGCGGGCGCAGGGTGCCGTTTACCAGCATACTATCACCATAAGGAACGGTAACAAACTGGTTAGAGTTGTTGATGTCTCTGTCGGTAAGCGCCAGTGGAATATCATCAACCCCGTATTTGCGTGGCAATGCCAGTGCCGATTCTATATTATCGCGAACAATGATTAACCCGCCAATGCCCTTGGTAATATGCTCTTCGGTCATTTCGTGCAGGTGGGGGTGGTACCAGTAGGTAGCTGCATTATTTGTAACAGTCCAGTACGGTTGCCAGGTGGTACCCGGTGGTATAACCTGGTGCGGGCCGCCATCCATAACCGCAGGCAGGTGCATGCCGTGCCAGTGGATGGTGGTAGAATCGTTCAGGTTATTTTTTACGTTTAAATGAACTTCATCGCCTTTATTAAAAATTAACGTCGGGCCCCAGAAATTGCCATTAATGCCACCTGTAATGGTTTGCTGTCCTGTGCTTACTATTTGCTTAAAAGTATCTTTTATAGCCAGGTTAAACGTTGGCCCCGCAAGGGTATCGGGTATCCATAAGTTATTATAGGTTTGGCTAAATGCCGTGTTGCAGGCAAAAACAAGTAATAATGCTGCCAATAAACTTTGTATACTTTTTTTCATAAAAACAGAGCGTGGTTGTATAACAATAATAGTCCTTTTTTAAAACCAATTGGGTGTTGGACAGATTTAATTATCAATGGTTTAATGGTGGTGGAAAATAAAAATGTGGGTTGGCAAAAGACAATAAAATATTTGACTGTAGTTTTAAGGTACATGCCATAATTATTAATGGCTGATAATGATACCACTAACTGCTGAATGATTACCATAACAAACATTCAGGGCTTAGGCAGTGTTCTCACTTTAACTAATAATTTCAATTACTATGGAAACTCGAACCCAAAGCCTGACAGGCAAATTAAATCATTTGATAGCGATTGCTGAAGATGGAAAAAACGGATACGAAAGTGCCGGTAAAGATGTTAAAGACGAAACGTTGAAGAGCCTTTTTCTGCGCTTTTCTGCCGAAAGGGATGGGTATTTAACCCAATTGCAAAACCACGTTAGAGATTTGGATGCAGACACGGGAAAAGGCGGACCGGCCGGAACTTTGCACCGTGCATGGATAGATATTAAAGCCGTGCTAACGTCTGGCAATAAAAATGCTATTATTAACGCCTGTATTACAGGCGAAGATTACGCCATAATGGAATACGATAAAGTAATAGAATTGATTAAAAGCGATAGCCCATTAAAGCAAATGCTGGTGAGCCAGCGCAGCGGCATACAGGCTGCCCTTAGCAGCATTAAAGCACATTTGGATAAGTAGTTAGTACTTTATCTAAATAGAGTTAAGCCCTTGTTGTTTTAATTAACGGCAGGGGCTTACTATTATAAGCAAGCGGTGCGCCCGCCATCAACAGGCACATTAATGCCATTGATATAACCCGCGGCAGGTGAAGCCAAAAAGGCTATTACAGCTGCTATTTCTTCGGGTTGGGCAAAGCGTTTCATTGGTATCTCGGCAACCATATGGGCCGATATTTCATCTTCCGATTGTTGCTTTTTAGCGGCATTGTTGGTTATAATGCTGTGCAGGCGTTGGGTAGCTGTGGCACCAGGCAACACGTTGTTTACTGTAATACCATATTGGCCTAACTCGCCGGCAAGGGTTTTAGCCCAGTTGCCAACGGCAGCGCGTATAGTATTAGATACCCCAAGGCCCGGTATGGGTTGCTTTACCGATGTAGAAATAACATTGATTATACGTCCGTAGCCTGCAGTTTTCATACTTTCAATAACCGCCTGTGTAATAATGTGGTTGGCAATTAAATGATTGTTAAAAGCCGATAAAAACTCTTCCACTTTAGCATCTTTGGCAGGGCCGGCAGGTGGGCCTCCGGTGTTGTTTACCAGTATATGGTAATTGCCTTTGGTAATGCTGTTTTCGGCCAGGGCTTTTAGGGCGTTAGTGTCTGCAAAATCGGCAACTAAATAGTTGTGTTGCTGCCCAAGGGTAGTGTCCAAATCTTTAATAGCCTCTTTAAGGCTTTCCTCGTTCCGGGCGAGTAAGGTAACGTTGGCGCCCAACAGGGCTAATTCTACCGCAGCGGCTTTGCCTATGCCTTGTGTAGAGCCACATACAAGGGCGTTTTTATTTTGAAGATTTAATTCCATAACTGTTTAATCAGCGTGTAAATTACGTTAATTAAAAAACATAGTGTTGCAAAGAGGTAGATTAAACCAATAATGACAGAATTTTCCATAAAGAAAAAGAAGGGTAACATACCTGTAGCAAAAAGGACGGATGCTATTATATGGAGGAAATTAAAAAAATGAATTTTTGGCTTTACAAATTGATATATAACCGATAAAAATATATGTAGGATGAAAAACAGAAGAATAGTTTCTCTGTTGAATCCTACATAAAATGTATCGTGATATGCAGCAATAGTGAGGTTTTTTGTCCCAGTGAAATAATGGTATGCAGTAATCAGTGCATAGAAAATGGTTAACCCATGAAATATATAAGCCGTGTTTTTGGCTGAGAAAAGCTTCATTTTATGTTGGTAGTATCAGCTAAAGTACCAATAACTAGGGTATTATTTGCCTAGGTAGAATCAATTATTTGTGCTTTATCTTCAACAGAAAGTTTTCAGAAATAGAGAATATAGATTATCAACCCAAAAATAACAAGCAGCAAAAATACAATGCCTGTAGTAAGGTAATTTATGGCTTTGCTTACGCGTTCTTTATCTGTGTTTTTTGCTTGCATTTTCTGTAATAAAATAAACAAGGGCGAAATTGAACTGATATTAAAGAAAAACACTTAGATTTGAGTAAATATAATAAGAACAATGAGGCGTTTATTCCTACTTTCCATATTGTTTTTATGTGCAAAAATATATGCACAGAATAACGCTATAATTTCATTGGGTTTTAAGGGGGATGTATCTACTGTTTATAATTTCCAGCGAGTAGAAAAGTATCATAATTTTTATACAGGTGTATCTTTGGGTTTGTATATAGACTTAAAAATATATAAGCGGCTATATCTTTTCACAGGTTCAAATTTTTATAATTTGTTAAGCCCGATTAAGCCTAAAGATAATTATCACTCATATATAGCCGGTATAAATGCACCTTTATGTTTGGCTATAAGACTAAACAAAGATTTAGAAAAGCCAAGACAGCAGTATATATTTGGTGGTACTTCTAGTTTTTTTCTTCCAAATTTAGCATATACATCTATTATGGTGGGTTTTGAATCAAAAAACGAATCAAAAAAAGCTGCTTGGGGCGTTAGTATTAACTATGCGCCACCGTTTGAAAATTTCTTATATAGCCCTTTTAAAAGAAATTTACTATTTGTAAATGGCTTTGTAAAATTAGGGTGGAATGTTAGAAAAAGGCGCTAATTATCCAACTCTGCTTTTTCTTCTACCCACATGCCGTGGTCTTTAATAAGCTGTATAAGCTCATCAACCGCAATGTTGGGGTGCAGGTTGCGTTTAACCACCTCTTTGCCGCGGTATAGGGTAATCTTGTCTACGCCTGTGCCTACGTAGCCAAAGTCGGCATCGGCCATCTCGCCGGGGCCGTTTACTATGCAGCCCATAATGCCAATTTTAACGCCCTTAAGATGCGATGTGCGGTTGCGTATTTTGGCGGTAGTTTCCTGCAAATCAAACAGTGTCCGTCCGCACGATGGGCACGATATGTATTCTGTTTTAGAGATGCGTGTGCGCGTTGCCTGCAATATGCCAAAGCCAACCTGGTTAACTACTTTAGGTGATACTTCGTCGCGGGCGTTTACATTAATCCAAATGCCATCGCCAAAGCCATCTACTAATAATCCGCCTAAATCGGTAGCTGAATATAGTGTGAGGTGGTCGATAGTAAGGGTGTTGTAATTACGCTTAATGATAACCGGGTTTTTAATGCCACGTAAGCCTAATTCTATAAAAAAGCGGCGTTGTTCTGCCAGGCCATGTTCGTTGTTTGTTTTTAGCACAACAACTATGGTAGGGTCGTTTTTCAATAGTTCAAAAACATCATCAGAAAGCCTTTCCGCATTGAGTTTTAGGAAGTTAATACTCTTCGATTTTCGAGTTCCTGAAACAAGTTCAGGATGACGCTCTGAATCGAATAGCGGGTAAGTATTTGGTACTGAAGCATCCCATACTTCGGCATCTTGGATAAGGCCCAGCGTGCCGGGGATAGCAAAACCTATACTTTGCTTACCTAAGTAGATATAGTCGCAGGCCATATCGGTCAGGTTCCACTTATCTAAAGGGATAGAGTAGTTGTACCCAACGCTGAATAGTTTTGCAGGCGATGTTATTTCTGTTGTACTAAAGTCGGCAATAACGCGTGGAACGTT
>JAIXUZ010000174.1 GCA_027483285.1 Bacteroidota bacterium | reverse complement strand
TGTTAAAGCAATCGCAAAAGCGCACAAAGCGAGCGCCTTTTTTAGATGCGTTAATGTCTAACACCCCGGCTAAATAAGCAGGTTGGTTGGCAACAATACCAATGCTGCGGCCACCCAGTCGGGCAAACCCCACCACAATGTTTGATGCGTAATCTTTATGTACTTCTAAAAACTCGCTGCCATCAACCACTTCGGCAATTACTTCGCGGATGTCATAAGGAGAGTTTGCATTTTCGGGGATGATGGTATTTAGCTTCTCGCGCTTTTCATTGCCCGGTGTATATGGTAGGGCAGGGGCTTCTTCCTCGCAGTTTTGTGGTACGTAGCTAAGCAGGGCTTTCAGGTTGTTTATCAATTCAACCTCGTTTGCACAGGCAAAATGTGTTACACCCGATTTTACCGAGTGGGCCGATGCACCACCCAGGTCTTCGCTGCTAACCTCTTCGTGCGTTACAGTTTTAACTACGTTAGGCCCGGTAACAAACATGTATGATGTGTTTTCCACCATCATAATAAAATCAGTAATGGCAGGCGAGTAAACCGCGCCACCGGCGCAAGGCCCCATAATGGCTGATATTTGCGGGATAACCCCCGAAGCTAATGTATTGCGGTAAAAAATATCGGCATAGCCACCTAGTGAAACAACACCCTCTTGTATACGGGCACCGCCGCTATCGTTTAAGCCAATTACAGGCGCGCCATTTTGCATGGCAAGGTCCATAATGCGGCAAATTTTTTGGGCATGGGCTTCGGCTAACGAGCCACCTACTACCGTAAAATCCTGAGAGAAGACATATACCAAACGGCCATGCACGGTACCGTAGCCGGTAACCACACCATCGCCATAAAACTTTTGTTTTTCTAAGCCAAAGTTGGTGCTGCGGTGGGTAACCAGGGCGCCAATTTCTTCAAAAGAGCCTTCGTCCATAAGCAGGGCAATACGCTCACGGGCGGTAAGTTTGCCGCGTTTGTGTTGTGCATCAATACGTGCCTGCCCGCCACCCAACTGGGCCAGCGCGGTTTTTTCTTCCAGCTCTTCAATACGGTTTTTCATAGAGTGCAAATATAATCGATTAGCTAATTGGCTAATTGGCGTATTAGCTTATTGAATATTTATAGTAAGATTAAAAACTCAACATATCGTCCAACTCGTCGGCGGTTTTGTCAAGGTATGTTTTAATAGGTGTTTTGTTTAATGGTATGTGCACTGGCACTTTCAGTACAATAGGCACTTTGCCATTTACGGGCATAGCCACAGGGAAACCCACCGTTGCCATTTGCTTAATTGGTAAACGCAGGGGTATTTCCTGATTCATGGGTACGTTTAACTCAATAGGTACACGCAGCATCTCGTTTAACGGGAACTTAACCGGTATTTTGGTGTTGATGCGCATAGAATCGTTAAAGGTGATGCCTACAGCCTGGTTTAAAGGTATCTCGGCCATAATAGGCACTTTTATGCCCTTGCCTTTTTTACCCATTGGCATTTTAAACTTCTGGTTTATGGGTATCATGGTATTTAGCTGCACGGTAACAATACCTGGAATCATTACGGGATTGTCAACGCCAATTTGCTGGTCTATCATCAGGCTAACAGGTACTGAAATGGTATCGCGCACAGGTACGTTGGCTACAATCATTACAGAGTCGTCAATAGTCATGGCAATGTCTACCGGTATTGCTTCAGTAACCTGTATAGAGGTGGTCAGGGGGATTGTATCAAACACCTCTACCGTATAGTCTATGTACTGGTTGCCTAAGTCGCGGAGGTAGCCGGTAGCTTTAACCAGCCTGTTTTCGGCCTTGCTTTTAACGGCCAGCAATACGGCAATCGTTCCTAAGTTGATTACTAACAGGGCGCCAAAAGCAACCCACAGTTTTTTGTTTTGCATAGATGTGTAAAGTTAATCCTCCGGATGATATAATGCTAAAATCTTATCAGTAAGCACTTTTGAGTGTTTCTCGTAGCTTTCGTTAGTCCACCCGGCTATGTGGGGGGTAAGTATGACTTTATCGCTATTGGCCAGGTACCTAAACGGGGCAGGTAAATCGGCCTGCGATAGCGCCTCAAAGCTAAACGACTCATACTCTGTAACATCCAACGCAGCGCCTAATACCTTACCTTCTTTAATGGCATCAACTAAGGCTTCGGTATCTACATTGTTGCCACGGGCGGTGTTTAAAAAGTATATGGGCTTTGCAAACGAGTTGAAGAACAAGTTGCTGGCATAGTATTGGGTTTCATCAGTAAGTGGCAGGTGCAGGCTTACCACATCGGCATTGGCATATACATCGGCAATGGTAGCTTCGGTAACATACTCGTCGCTAAAGCCGGTTTTGTATTTATCGTGGGCCAGTATGTTAACCCCAAAACCACGCAGGCGTTGGGCAAAGGCCGGGCCCATGTAGCCATAGCCAATAATTCCTACAGTTTTGCCCATAAGTTCGGTGCCCCAGTTGGCATCGCGGCGCCAAAGGCCCTGGCGTATTTCTTTATCAGCACGCAGGATGTTATTCATCAAACTAAGCAAAACGGCCACGCAATGCTCAGCTACGCTGTCGCGGTTGCCCTCAGGCGAACTTAAGGAGGCAATGCCCTTACTCTCGGCATAGGCTACATCAATATTCTCCATACCTGCACCGGCACGCGCTATAAACCGCAGATTGGTAGCTTTATCAATAAAATCTTTGTCGATTTTAATTTTAGTGCGCACCACCAGCCCGTCGTAATTGCCAATTTCTTCGGTGTAGCGGGTTTTATCCCATTGGCTGCCATCAACACAATCAAACCCTTTATGGGTAAGTGTTTGTATTAAGTACGGGTGGATATTATCAATAATAAGTACGCGGGGCATGTTATTGAACAGTTTCTAACGTTCTGAAAAATTCGAGGGAAAAGGTATTGTCTATAGCATGGTAAAAGTTGATAAGCTTAACCACTTTGCATTGCAGCTTGGGGTTCTCTTTTACCACATCCCAAAAGCCCGGGTCGGGGCAAAAAAGCTGCTGTGCCAGTTGGTTTACATCATTCTCCATGCTGCTTTGCGAGTACTGGTCGATAAACCCGATTTTGTTGTAAGTGGCAGAAAACCAGGTGCCGTCTAAATCATCCTTTAACGATTGTACACCGCCTGTAGCTTCGTCTTTATATTCAAACCCTTCGGGGTTGCAGGCCATCCAATCGGCTTTATTAAATTTATCAGCATAAGCAAAAAACAAGATGCTGGAAAACTCGTGGTGGAAGCTTTGCTCAATAAACCTATCTGAATAACCCTGGCTAACGCCGCTGTTGGCTATGTATAGTTTCTTCTCGAAATAGGTAGCGCCAAAGCCCACATCGTAAAAATTGAGCGAGCGTAAAACGTATACAGTATTCAGGTTTTTTTTGATAACCGCTACCGGGTATTTGCGCATGGCGCGCGCCACGCATTTAGACGAACGGTCTTCTTCCCCTTCATCAATATGCTTTACCCTTGCTTTAATAGGGGCTGCCAACCAATGGTCGGGGAATATATTAGACGCCGAACTGAAAGAAATTTTGGCGGGTAAGGTATCGCCTGGGGTAGAGGTAGGCTCGGGGCTGCCAAAATGCTGGCAACCAACAAGCAACCATATAAGTGGCGATAAGAAAAACAATGAGTACCTGCGCTGCATAAACTACAAAATTACCTAAAAGGTAAATACGAATGTATACTTAATCGGTTGCAATGCCAACAACCTTTTATATAAACAAACATATTAAATTGATTGCACATATAGGTGTAAATAAATGCCTTTGCTGCCTATATTTACCTTATGAAAAAGGCTATTACCGTTTTATTGCTTTCTATATCAGCAGTGCTTAACGCACAAGTTACCGAGTGGAAAACCTTCGACTCATCGAATGTGGCTTTGCCAACCAATATAATTATCAGTCTGGCGGTAGACCAAAACAATACCAAATGGGTAGGCACCTACAGCGGCCTTGTTAAAACCGATGGCGATAACTGGACAACCTACAATACTGCAAACTCAGGCCTACCCAATAATATTGTGCGCGGGGTAGCTATTGATGGGGCCAACAATGTTTGGGCTGCCACCAACAACGGTATAGCTAAATTTGACGGTACAAACTGGACTACCTACTATGAAGACACTTTGAACGCCAACCCCGTATTTTTTCTGTGTATTGAAGCTGATGCCAATGGCAACGTATTAGCAGGTAGCGAGGAGGATGGCTTGTTTTGGTACGATGCGGGTAATGATAACTGGATTGTATTCAATACCCAAACATCTAACATTCCCCAAAACAGGGTAGAGAGTATTGCCAAAGGCATGGGTGCTATATGGTTGGGTAGCAACAGCAAAGGGCTGGTTAAATTTGACCAGGTGGGCGAGGTATTCATCTCGTATAACACCACAAATAGCAATATGCCTTTTGATTTTGTAAAGAAGGTAACCGTAGCACCCGATGGCAACATTTGGGCAGGAAGCGGCTCTGATTTGCCCGATAGCGGGCTGGTAGTTTTTAATCCGAATACAGATGTTATAACAGTTATGGACTCACTAACCACAGGTATTTATTTCGATAAGGTGTGGGCTATAACCTTTGATGACAACGATGATGCCTATGTAGGCACTAACGATAATTCTTTTGCCTTTGCACGTAAGGACACTGCCATGTGGGCCAAGTACCAGTTTGGGTCGGCGGGTATTGCCAGCAACTATGTTTACGATATTGTGGTAGATGATAGCAGCTATAAATGGTTTGCTACGTTTAAAGGCATATCGGTATACAGCGAGGCTGGGGTGTTTGTAAGCACACCTGAGCATATAGCCGATGCGTTTAGTGTTAAGGCTTTTCCGCAACCTGCAAGCGACAGGCTTACGTTTGAGTTAACTGCGCCGCAACTGGCCAAGACTACTATGGAGATGTATAACCTGCAAGGGCGTTTGATAGACAGGCAACAGCTTACTGTAGCGGGTAAAACACTGGTAGAATACAATGCAAATAATCTAACACAAGGCATTTATATTGCCCGGTTTACAAGCGGTGGTTTTGCTAAAAGTGTTAAGGTGATTATAGCTGATAAATAGCTTTTGTTTTAGATAATAAATTGCTAAATTTGATACATATACAGTACTAAAATGCTCAGTGAACTTTTATCGATGATTGTAATACCTATTTACCTTGGGTTTATAGGCATAGAGTTGTTATACCTGCGTTTTGCAAAGCAGAAGTATTATAGGTTGAATGATTCGCTATCGTCAATCAGCACCGGAGTTATCCAACAGATAATTGGCATTTTTATCCACCTGATGGTATTAGGCAGCTATTGGTGGATTTATGAAAACGCATCGATACAACACCTGTTTAATGTACCTGCCATACCCGAAACGGTATTGTGGTTTGTAATAGCCTTTTTTGTCTTCGACTTTTTATACTACTGGTTTCACCGCTTTAGCCATGGTATTAATGTTATCTGGGCATCGCACGTAGTGCACCATAGTAGCGAAGAGTATAACCTTTCAACAGCACTGCGCCAGGGTACTTTTCAGGGGTTATTCTCGTGGCCATTTTATTTGGTAATGGCCTTTGCTGGTTTTTCAGTAGAAATGTTTTTGGTAGCCAGCGCGTTCGATTTGCTTTGGCAATACTTTTTGCATACCAGGGCTGTAGGCCGGTTGGGTATATTGGAGTTGTTTATGAATACTCCATCGCATCACCGCGTTCACCACGGTAAAAACCCACAGTATATAGACCGCAACCACGGCGGGGCATTAATAATTTGGGATAAGCTATTTGGCACCTTTGAGCCAGAAGGCGAAGAGGTAGTATATGGCATTACCAAACCGCTTAACAGCTGGAACCCCTTATGGGCCAATATTGAATCGTTTTATGATTTGGCTTACGATGCATGGCATGCTAAAAGCTGGAAGGATAAGTTTAAAGTATGGTTTATGCCACCAGGCTGGAGGCCTGTAAACCTGCCCCCATACCAAAGCGTGAAAATAGACCCTAAAAACGTAATTAAATACGATACTGAAGTGCCGTTGGGCATGAATCTATATGCCTTTGCGCAGTTTGTGCTAGCCTTGGTATTCGCTGTGTTTGTGCTGTTAAAATCAAAAGAGTGGGACCTGATTGATATTATTGGGCCTGTGTTTTTGGTAGTGCTGTCTATTACCACCATAGGCGGGTTGAGCGATATGCGCCGCTGGGCGTTTATAATGGAGATAGCAAAGAATATTACTGTAGGTGTATTGTTTGTAGTAAGCCTGCAAAATACAGCACCGTTATGGGCTACGGCATCGGGCGCGTTGCTTTATGTGGGTATTACTACCGTTTGGTTGCTTCCGTTTTTAAAGCATGCAGAGAAGGCGAAAGTAACGTATGCGGGGTAGTTTTAGGCTATCTTTCCATCTGTCATAACAACTGTACGGTCGCTACGCTTAGCAAAGTCATCATCGTGGGTTACAACAATAAGTGTTTGTTTTTGCTCGTGCGCCAGTTGCTGGAATATATCGAAGATAACCTGTGTGTTTACAGAGTCGAGGTTGCCCGTAGGCTCATCGCCCATAATAATGGTTGGCTTGTTGATTAAAGCCCGCGCTACAGCTACACGCTGCTGCTGCCCGCCCGATAGTTTAGATGATAGCTTAAGTGCCTGGTCTTCCAGCCCTAATATTTTCAGGTTTTCGTAAGCGTTATGTTCTATTTCGGTCTTCGATAGTTTACCCAGCTTAAGCGCAGGTAGCATCACATTCTCGAGCACGGTAAATTCCGGCAGCAAAAAGTGGAATTGGAATACGAAACCAATATGCTCGTTACGGAAAGCCGCCAGCTGGTCTTGCGTTTGGCCTTTTAGGTTCACCTCATTTAGTATCAACTGCCCTTCATAATCAGTATCCATAGTGCTGAGTATGTACAGCAGGGTACTTTTGCCGCTTCCTGATTTGCCCACAAGGGTCAAAAACTCCCCTTTGGCTACGTTAAACGATATATCATCGAGCACCTTAAATTTCTCAGGCTCGTAAAAGTATTTGCTAATGTGTTTAGCGTCTAAAATAACCTCTGCCATAGCTATCCTCTTAAAATTACAACAGGGTCAACCTTTGATGCTTTGCGCGATGGAAAATAGGCCGCCAATAATGTGGTAATAATGCCAAAAGCAATGGCAAAAACATAAAACATAACATTAAACTTAACCGGAAAATGGTCTATAGCAGCATACTCTCCGCCAGTAAAGGGTATGGTAGATATGCCCAGCGATAGTAAAAACCCGATTATGATACCTGTTAAAGCGCCTATAAAACCTATAATCATAGCCTGCATCATAAATATGCGCACCACATCTTTACCAGAAAAACCCGTGGCTTTAAGTATAGCTATGTCTTTAATCTTGTTGTGCACATTCATACTAATGATGTTGTAAATACCAAAGCCTGCCACAATAAGTAAGGTTATAGAAACTACATACGTCATAATATTACGCACCACTGTACCCTGTTCAAACACAGCATTTGCCTCTTTCCAATTCTCTGCTTTTACATCATACAGGTTGCTGTATTCAATAGATTTTAGCACCGCGGCATCCCTGTTTTTTAGTTTAAGGCTAATATCGGTAATGTATGTTTTGTCTTTTTGCAGCAGTTTTTGTGCAGTGCTTAACGATACGTAGCTGCGCACATTATCTATTGCCCCCAGGCCCGATTTATATATGCCTACTATTTTAAGTAAATACACTACACCTTTAGGTGTTGTCACCGTTACATTATCGCCCGTAGTAACATTAAATTTTTTGGCCAGGCCTGCGCCCAGTAACACCCCGTTGCTTATGCTAAGCAGGTCGTCTACATTGCCATTTTGTATGTTCTTTTTAATGTTGAAAAGCCTATCCTCATCGTTAATATCAACCCCAAGTAAAACACCATTGTATTGCAGGGCTCCGTAGTTGTAAAACACGGGCGTGCTTACCTGTGCCGATACCCCGGCTACGGCAGGGTCTTTGCGCAAATTGGTAATTACCTGTTCGGGGTTTTTAATATTCAGCTTCTCGTTTTTAGGCCCTTGGTGTAGCACAACCACCATAGTGGTTTTACTGTCGTAATTAGCGGCTAACGCAGGCTTTTTAGATATATCGGCCTCTTTGTACAACCGTATATGCGCTGTAGATTGAAAGGTTAAATCATCTAACATAGAGTTTACACCCGCCATGACCGATGCCATGGTAATGTACATGGCTATACCAAACGTAACACCCAGTATGGCAATAACCGTTTGCTTTTTCTTACTAAGCAAATGGCGTACGGCTATTTTAACGTTGGTGCTTGCCATGGCTTAGTTAGGTATTACTACTTCTGATGATAGGGTAAGGCCCTCCAGCACTTCCACATCCTCATTATTCTCAAGCCCCTTTTTTATGTGGACGTATTTATCCTGCCCTTTCACTTTTACAGAGTCGCCAATGACATATTTTTTAGGCAACGTTAGCACCTTGTCTTTTTCTGTAATAACAATATTGGCCTCTACCAGTGCATTGGCTATAAGTGTTGGCGGGGCTTCTATAAACTCCGCATCAACGCGTATGCTTTGGTTTTGCTCATTAAGCACAGGGTATATTTTTTTTACAATAGCCTTAAAGGTTTTGCCCTTGTGCAGGTCCATAGTAATGGCCACCTGCTGACCGGTTTTTATTTTATTTATATCCAGTTCATCAACCCATAGTTGAATGTAAAAGCTGCCTTTGTTGCCAATGGCTGCCAGTGGGTCGAAGCGGCGCACAGCCTCGCCTGGCTTTTTATACAGTTCATACACCAACCCGTTAATGCTGCTCTTAACATCGTAATACCCGCTTTGGGTAGTGCTTATGTTTAGCTGGTTTTTAGCATTCTCATAATCAAGCTTAAGCTGGTTGCGGGTTTTGTTGTAACGGTCGCGGGCGCTCTTAACATCGTTTTGGGCAGTCTCGTATCGCAGCTTCGCTTTGTCAAAATCAAATTTAGATGTGCTTTTACTATCGTACAAATTGCGTTGGCGGATAAAGTTTACAGAGTCGTCGCTTAGCTTTATTTTCAGGCTGGTAAGCTGATATTTCAGGTCTTGCAGTATGGGCGAACCATCGCCATAATTATCTTCAGCATAAGCAAAAGCGGCACGGGCAGTGGCTGTTTGCGCCTGCTGCGTGGTGTTGTCAATAGTAAACAATAGTTGCCCTGCGGTAACACTGTCGCCCTCGGTTACCGGGCGCTGCAAAATGGTACCATCTGCCAGAGAGTATATCTTATAGTCGTTTGACGGTATAACCTTGCCCGAGGCATACACAGCCTCAACCAATTTCTTTTCTACGGGGTGGGTGGTTTTTTCAGAATTGCAGGACAATAACACCAAAAAAGGTATTATAGTTAGTGCTATGCGGTAATGTATACTCATATAATAATAGCTTGCCTTATCAAATTATGCTGTACAAATGTAAACGCAAAACGGTAGCTAATTACTGATATATACCACTTTACTACAGCTTTAGTAATTTAAATAATTACAAATAATTTTATGCTAAAAAGCAGGCTTTTAGGCCCGCTAAAGAAATTTATTGTAAAATAAGTAACTTACCTTTTAGCTTAATAATCTCTTTGTCATCAGCAATAGTAAACAGGTATAAACCATTTGCAGCCCTCATTGGCTGAATATAAAAAGCATTGTTTGTTGTGTAATATTTTTCTGCCTGCCTGCCGCTAATATTATATAATGTTAGTGTATGCGGTTGCTGGTTTGGATTATCAAAATACAACATTGCTGGCCCATTTACCGGGTGTGGGCGTATTTGGTAGCCTGCAGCTTTAGTGTCTACCAAGCTAACCACTACCGTTGGCGATTTGCCCGATGTGCCTAACTGTAGCCTATAATAGTTGCGGCCATTTAGTTGGGGCGTATCATGCGTAAAGCTATAGTTTACAGGCTCTGTAAAGCTACCGCATACGCCTATAATTTCGCCAGCCTGGGTATAATTTATACTATCTGTAGAGTGTAAAATAAGGGTGCCATCGCAGGTACTGCCTGCAATAATTTGCCAGCTAAGCTGTACTTTGCCGTTAATGGCAGTTGCATCAAAACTTTCTAAAATAGCCGTTTGTTGTGCTTTTAGCCCAAGAGCCGAAAGTACAAGAAGCAATACTATTTTAATGTGCGTAGCCATACGGTATATAACTACAATATACAATAAATGTTGTGAGCAGGCAAGCTGAAAGCAAAAAGCCCTTATTACTAAGGGCTTTTGCTTATTTAATTTTTTAGTATTTAGTCAGGGCTTTAATCTTCTAAAACCCATTAGTAGCAATTTTTAGAAGATTTGTTTTAAGCACTTATAGTTGTAGCATCAGCAGGTGCAGAGTTATTTTTTATATCATCATAAAACTTAGCCATAGTTACCTGCATAAATGGCGATAACCATAAAAAGCCTATAAATAATGTAAAAACACATGCTATTGCTAAAAGCATAAAAACTAAAATCATTAAGAACAATTTCGTTTTATTCCCATCCATCATAGCTTTGCTTTTGCGCAGGGCGTCGGCGGGTTTAATGTTAGGCTCATCAGCAATAATAAAAAATACCATTGCATATGATAAAGCAGCTATAATACCAGGTATAATAAGCAACAGCGACCAAAGCAATATATATAACACCATAAGCAGGTAGGCTACAAGGGCATTGGTAAAATTATTGAATCCTTGAAAAATTTGTTCTAACTGAGGATTTGTTTTGCGTGATACTGATAAGCTAAATATAGCGAGGCCTAAAGAAAAAGGCCCGGTAATAATTAAGGAGGTTAATGGCCCTGCCAATGGTATAGCGCCAATAACACCTACTACAATACCATATAATAAAAATGTTCCAATAGGCAAACCCCACTGGCCTTTTAATGTATCCAGGGCTTGTTGTCTAAGCACTCCATTTGGTGTATTTGATTCCATAATTTTAATGTTTGAAGGTTTTTTAATTAATAAGTTATTTTTTAAATACGAGAGGTTTTAATTAGCATAAATAGGTAAAATATATGAAATAAAAAAACGGGGTAATAAAAGCCCCGACATCTGCCGGGACTAATTCTTTAATTCTTTATCTCTTTAATTAAATTGAAGCCATCCCCAATAACAACACAGGGTTTTCCAGGTAGTTTTTAAGCGATACCAGGAACTTAGCGCCCAAGGCACCGTCTACCGAGCGGTGGTCGCAGCTTAGGGTTACACGCATCATGTTACCCGGCACTATCTGCCCGTTTTTAACCACCGGCACCTGCTTAATACCGCCTACGGCCAGTATGCACGAGTCGGGTGAGTTGATGATGGCCGTAAACTCTTCTACGCCAAACATGCCCAGGTTAGATATGGTAAAGGTGTTGCCTTCCCAATCGGCAGGCTGTAGTTTTTTCTCTTTGGCTTTGCCACCAAGGTCTTTGGTTTCAGTTGCTATCTGGCTTAGTGTTTTTGCATCGGCAAAACGGATAACAGGCACCAGCAAGCCATCTTCAACAGCCACTGCCATACCTATGTGTATATGGTTGTTGTAACGTATACGGTCGCCCAGCCACGATGAGTTAATTTTTGGGTTATCGCGCAATGCAGCGGCGGCGGCTTTTATCACAATATCGTTAAACGATATTTTAACGCCTGCTATTTTGTTAATGGCCTCGCGTGCATCTATGCAGCGGTCCATCTCAATATCCATGGTAATGTAAAAGTGCGGTGCGCTAAATTTGCTCTCGCCCAGGCGCTTGGCAATAGTCTTGCGCATTTGCGATACCGGTACTTCGGTATAGCTTTCTTCCATGTTGGCTAATGATACATGCCCGCCCTGGTAGTTTTCAATATCGCGTTTTACTACACGGCCACCGTCGCCACTGCCTTTTACGGTGTTCAGGTTTATGCCTTTATCCTCGGCTAGTGCCTTAGCCAACGGCGACGCCTTTAAGCGGCCATCAGTACTTGTTGTTTCTTCTTTTGATAAGGGTGCTTTTTTTACCTCCGCAGGCTTGCTTTCAGCCTTGGGCTCAGCCTTAACCTCGGCAACAGGTGCAGCTTCGGTTTTTAGCTCTGCTTTAGGGGCTTCCGCTTCGGCGGGTTTAGCTAATCCTTTGTTATATTCATCCAGCAGGGCCTTATAATCCTCGCCTGCTTTGCCTAAAATAGCCAATACGGCATCTACGGGCGTAGCCTGACCTTCTTCTATACCGCGGTATAAAAGCACACCATCCTGAAACGACTCAAATTCCATGGTCGCTTTGTCGGTTTCAATCTCAGCCAGCAAGTCTCCGTTTTTAACGGTATCGCCAACATTTTTATGCCATTTAGATACCACCCCTTCGGTCATGGTATCGCTCAGCTTGGGCATTTTTACTATTTCTGCCATAATACCTCACCCCCAACCCCCTCTCCTAAAGAGAGAGGGCCTAAGGAATTTTTTTAAGTTTATTCTCTTATAAACGGATAATCTTCTTGTGCGTAAACGTCTTTGTAAAGCTCTGATGCATCAGGAAACGGCGACTCTTCTGAAAACTTAACCGAATCGTCTACTATCAGGTTTACCTTATCATTAATCGTTTCTATCTGCGCCTCAGTAGCAAAGCCTTTCTCAAGCAGTGTGGTCAACACGCGTTGAATAGGGTCTTGCGCTTTATATTCTTCCACCTCTTCCTTGGTGCGGTATTTAGCAGGATCGCTCATACTGTGTCCACGGTAGCGGTAGGTTTTCATTTCTAATAAGTATGGGCCTTTACCGTCGCGGCAATGCTTAACGGCAATTTCCATCGCGTCGTGTACATCTTCCACACTCATGGCGTTTACCGGTGCGGCAGGCATATCGTAGCTTTCGCCCAGGGTATATAATTCTACTACGTTGCTGGTGCGCTCTACCGATGTACCCATAGCGTAGTTGTTGTTCTCTATAATAAATACCACTGGCAGTTTCCATAGCATAGCCATGTTAAATGCCTCGTGCAATGCACCCTGGCGCACTGCGCCATCACCCATGTAGCATAGGGTAACGTTGTCGGTACCTTTGTACTTTTCGGCAAAGGCAATGCCCGCGCCTAACGGAATTTGTCCGCCCACAATGCCGTGGCCACCAAATACGCGGTGGGGCTGGCTAAACATGTGCATAGAGCCACCTTTGCCTTTAGATATGCCGGTAGACTTGCCATACAACTCAGCCATTACATACTTAGGCTCAACGCCTTTTATAAATGGGTGAACGTGGTCGCGGTAGGCGGTAATAACGTTATCGTCGGCTTTAATGGTACTCATAGCACCTGCGGCTATAGCTTCCTGCCCAATGTAAAGGTGGCAAAAGCCACGTATTTTCTGTTGAATGTATAGTTGCCCTGCCCTTTCTTCAAACTTGCGCATAAGCAGCATCTGCTCATACCACATCAGGTAGGTCTCCTTACTAAATTTTGTTTTTGCCATAATATCCAATTCCAAATATATCCTAAAGCATCCCTGCCTCAGCATTAATTGAGCAAAAGTAATAAAAAGATTAGCTAATTGGCTGATTGGTTGATTAGCTGATTGGATTAGCCCCAGCGGGGCGGTATGTTAATGGAATACAATGCAGAGAACAAACTCCCCTCCTTTTTAAGGAGGGGTGGCACTGAGTGCCGGGGTGGTTAGATTAAAGGATAAACTATTCAATTGTTGACAAAAAACTACCCATTTGCCCCATATCCCTAAATGCTAAATGCTTACATTTGCCCCCGCAAAATGGCAAAGAAAATAGTCTCAGATACTGATTTACCCGATAACCACGATAACGAAGAGGGTGCACAGGGCGATACCGGCTCTAAAATAACCCAACTATCGGGGTTGTACGAGAACTGGTTCCTCGAATACGCTTCATACGTTATCCTGGAACGGGCTGTGCCGTATATTGAAGATGG
>JAIXUZ010000313.1 GCA_027483285.1 Bacteroidota bacterium | reverse complement strand
GCAGCATTTGTAGTTAGCGCATCAGCCTGCGCCACCCGCCCCCGTAAATGTGATGGCCGCCGCGGTATCAATACCCCAATGGGGGTAATGTAGTGAGTTGTTAGTTCTCAGATTAGATATCAGTTATCCACTATTAGTTATTACCTGTCTGCATATGCCTCTTATTAGCTACCTTCTATTCACTACATAGACCAGCCGGCTAAACTTAATACAGCCCATTGGCAACTGGGTGGTATTTACAGCTGTTTGTATTTAATTTGAGCTGGATTGCAAACGAACTACAGCTACTTTTAAAGCAATAACCCCTTAAAATCAGTTAGATATACTTTAAACCCTACCTTAAACCCAAAAACTTGGCACCTTTTTGCTATCTTTGCCAAATCAGTTTCTGGTTTGGCTTACAAGCTATTCTGTCAACAAGAGATATTAACAGCAAATTTTACCTTGGCCTATGCCTCTCAAAGGGTAATTTTTAAAGGGATTGGCATATTAATTGCAATTATTTGCATTTTTTTTCTAACTGCTGTTGTATAATTCATTTTCATTCGTACCTTTGCAGCCCTATTTTTAGGACTTAGAGTGATAATACAACAATAATAACAAACAATAATTAAGTAGCAAATGCCTACTATACAACAACTAGTACGTAAAGGGCGCAAGCCACTTGTAACCAAGAGTAAATCACCAGCTCTTGATTCTTGTCCGCAACGCCGCGGTGTATGTGTACGTGTGTACACCACTACCCCGAAAAAACCAAACTCGGCACTTCGTAAAGTAGCCAGGGTTCGTCTTACCAATGGTAAAGAGGTTAACTCGTACATACCGGGCGAGGGTCATAACTTACAAGAACACAGTATTGTTCTTATACGCGGTGGCAGGGTAAAAGACCTTCCGGGTGTTCGTTACCACATCGTTCGTGGTGCTTTAGACACCTCTGGTGTTGAAGGCCGTAACCAACGCCGTTCAAAATACGGAACTAAACGTCCGAAGCCAGGCGCTAAAGGAGCAGCTGCAGCACCGGCAAAAGGTAAAAAGAAATAATTAACTCAATAAGCTGAAATAAATAAGCCATGAGAAAGTCGAGAGCAAAACGCCACGAACTGTTACCAGATCCTCGTTATAACGATACCACGGTAACCCGTTTTGTAAATAACATGATGTATGACGGTAAAAAGAGCGTAGCTTTTACCACTTTTTACGATTGCATCGATATCGTATCTAAGCGTACAAATGAAGAAGGCATTGATATTTTCAAAAAAGCCTTAGACAATGTAATGCCTGGTGTTGAGGTACGTAGCCGCCGTGTTGGTGGTTCTACCTTCCAAATTCCAACAGAAATCCGTCCTGACCGTCGTATAGCTTTAGGTATGAAGTGGATTATCACTTTTGCCCGTAAGCGTAATGAGAAGTCGATGAGCCAAAAGCTTGCCGGCGAACTTATTGCCGCTTCAAAAGGCGAGGGTGCAGCTCACAAGAAGAAAGATGATATCCACCGTATGGCTGAGGCTAACAAGGCATTCTCTCACTTCCGCTTCTAATAGCACCAATTATTTAAAATAGATAGAAAGGATTAATCATGAGCAAAGATCTCAAAAATACGCGTAATATCGGTATCATGGCGCATATCGACGCCGGTAAAACCACTACTACCGAGCGTGTATTATATTACACCGGTATCAACCATAAAATTGGTGAGGTGCACGATGGAGCTGCTACAATGGACTGGATGGTTCAGGAGCAAGAGCGCGGTATAACCATTACCTCTGCTGCTACTACCACTTTTTGGACATACCGTGGACAAAAACACAAAGTAAACATTATTGATACCCCGGGCCACGTTGACTTTACAGTAGAGGTGGAACGTTCTTTACGCGTACTTGACGGTGCCGTTGCCCTTTATTGTGCAGTAGGCGGTGTTGAGCCACAATCTGAAACCGTATGGCGCCAGGCTAATAAATACCACGTTCCACGTTTGGCATTTGTTAACAAGATGGACCGTGCCGGTGCAGACTTTTTTAGCGTAGTAGGCCAAATGAAAGAGCGTTTAGGCGCCAATGCAGTTCCTCTTCAAGTTCCTATTGGTGCTGAAGAAACTTTTATTGGTGTGGTAGACCTTATTAATAACAAAGCCATGCAGTGGGATGATGCTACCCAGGGTATGACTTTTACTGAAATTACTATTCCTGCTGAGTTAGTTGACACCGTTGCCCAATGGCGCGAGAAGTTAATTGAATCAGTAGCTGAGTATGATGACAAGCTAATGGAGAAGTTCTTTGAGGATTCAGCTTCTATCACAGAAGAAGAATTGATGGCTGCTATCCGTAAAGCTACTATTGACATGAAGATTACCCCGGTATTATGTGGTTCGGCCTTTAAAAACAAAGGTGTACAAACTATGCTTGATGCCGTTGTAACATACTTACCAAGCCCGCTTGACGTGCCACCGGTAGAAGGTATTAACCCTGACAGCGGAGAAATGGAATCACGTAAAGCTGACCCAAGCGACAAATTCTCGGCGCTTGCATTTAAAATTATGACTGACCCATTTGTGGGCCGTCTGGCTTTCTTCCGTGTATACTCTGGTAAATTGGACGGTGGTTCATACGTATTGAACACCCGCACAGGTAATAAAGAGCGTATATCACGTATCATGCAAATGCACGCTAACAAGCAAAACCCTATCCCATTTATTGAGGCTGGTGATATTGGTGCTGCTGTTGGTTTTAAAGATATCCGTACCGGTGATACATTAACAGAGGAAGGATTCCCAATCGTTCTAGAATCGATGAGTTTCCCTGAGCCTGTAATTGGTATCGCTATTGAGCCTAAAACTCAGGCCGACCTTGATAAATTAGGCGTAGCCCTTAACAAGCTTGCTGAAGAGGACCCAACATTCCGCGTTAAAACTGACGAGGAAACCGGCCAAACAGTAATTAGCGGTATGGGCGAGCTTCACCTTGAGATTATCGTTGACCGTTTACGTCGCGAGTTTAAGGTAGAATGTAACCAAGGTGCACCGCAGGTTGCTTACAAAGAAGCTATCCGTGGTTCTGTTCAACACCGCGAGGTTTACAAGAAACAATCAGGTGGTAAAGGTAAATTTGCCGATATCCAGGTTACTATTGGACCTGTTGATGAAGGTAAAGAAGGCTTACAATTTGTTAACGAGGTAACTGGTGGTAATATTCCACGTGAGTTTATCCCCGCTATTGAAAAAGGCTTTAAAGCAGCTATGAGTAACGGTGTATTAGCCGGTTACCCAGTAGAAACTTTGAAAGTTGTTGTTAGAGACGGTTCTTTCCACGCGGTTGACTCTGACGCTTTATCATTTGAGATTGCTGCTAAAACAGCTTTCCGCGAGGCTTGCCCTAAAGCCAGCCCGGTATTGATGGAGCCTATTATGAAAATTGAAGTTAGCACACCAGAGCAGTACATGGGTGATATTGTAGGCGACTTGAACAAACGTCGTGGACAAATTGAAGGCATGGACTCTAAACACGGATCGCAAATTATCCGCGCTAAGGTGCCTCTTTCTGAAATGTTTGGTTACGTAACCCAGCTTCGTACTATTTCGTCGGGCCGTGCATCGTCAGCCATGGAGTTCTCTCATTACGCTGATGCTCCACGTAACGTACAGGAAGAAGTAGTAGCTAAAGTTAAAGGTGGTAAAACCGCAGCAGTTTAATTTTTTTAGGTAAAGACAATGAGCCAGAAAATCAGAATAAAACTTAAGTCGTACGACCACAATTTGGTTGACAAGTCGGCTGAGAAGATTGTAAAAACGGTTAAAGCAACCGGCGCTGTAGTAAGCGGTCCAGTACCCTTACCAACACACAAACGCATATACACCGTTTTACGTTCGCCACACGTTAACAAAAAGGCACGCGAACAGTTCCAACTATGCTCTTACAAGCGCATGTTAGACATCTATAGCACAACATCAAAAACTGTAGATGCGTTAATGAAGCTTGAGTTACCGAGCGGTGTTGAGGTTGAAATTAAAGTGTAAGTTAAAGTACGACTTTACAAAACGTACAAATAGAATACAATAAAACAAGTAGAACCTAAAAGAAATGTTAGGATTAATAGGTAAAAAAGTGGGCATGACCAGCATCTTTGATGTCGATGGAAAAATCATCCCCTGCACTGTGGTAGAAGCAGGCCCTTGCGTAGTAACGCAAGTAAAAACCGCCGAAAAGGACGGTTACTCGGCCGTTCAACTTTCTTTCGATGAAAAACGCGAAAAAAGCACCACCTCTGCATTAAAAGGCCATTTTGATAAGGCTAAAACAACTCCAAAACGTAAAGTTGTTGAGTTTCGTGATTACGACGGAACAGAGCAATTAGGCGACAACATTACCGCTGAGGTATTTGCTGAAGGCGATTTTGTGGATGTTACAGGTACATCAAAAGGAAAAGGCTTTCAAGGTGTTGTAAAACGCCATGGCTTTGCCGGTGTAGGCGGCCAAACGCACGGTCAGCATAACCGTGCACGTCACCCGGGTTCGTTAGGTGCGTCATCATGGCCATCTCGCGTAATGAAAGGCATGCGCATGGCAGGCCGTATGGGTGGCGAGCAAGTTAAAATCCAAAACTTGCAAGTAGTTAAAATTTACGCTGAGAAGAATTTAATCCTTATTAAAGGAGCAATTCCAGGCGCTAAAGGATCATATGTAATTGTTCAGAAGTAAGATCATGGAACTGGAAATATTAAATATTCAAGGAAAAGGCACGGGTAAAAAAGTAACCCTACCTGAGGCAGTATTTGCTGCAGAGCCTAACGACCATGCTATTTGGTTAGACGTAAAACAAATCCAGGCTAACCAACGCCAGGGTACCCATAAATCAAAAGAGCGTGCAGAAATTGCCCGTACTACCAAAAAGGCATTCCGCCAAAAAGGTACAGGTGGCGCACGTCGCGGTAGCATGAAATCTCCACTGGTACGTGGTGGTGGACGTGTTTTTGGCCCTATGCCACGCGATTACGGCTTTAAACTTAACAAAAAGGTTAAGCAACTGGCCCGTGTTTCTGCCCTGACATATAAAGCAAAAGAGAACCAAATAACTGTTTTAGAAGATTTCTCTTGGGACGCTCCTAAGACAAAGAATTACAGCGCTTTACTGAATGCACTTAAACTTTCAGACAAAAAAACGCTTGTAGTGCTTGGTGATTACAATAAAAACGTATATTTGTCGTCCCGAAATTTACAGGGCACTAAAGTTATAATTGCTTCAGAACTAAACACTTATGATATTCTGAGAGCAAATAATCTTGTGTTTGTTGAGAGCTCGGTGAAGCAAATTGAGAACATTTTATTAAATAAATAAGGCAATGAGCATCATTATTAAGCCAATAGTATCAGAAAAATTGACGGCACAAGGCGAAAAGCTAAACCGTTATGGTTTTGTAGTGGGTTTAGAAGCCAACAAAATCCAAATTAAAAGCGCCATTGAGAAATACTATGGTGTTACCGTTGAGGCAGTTAACACTGTACGTTACGCCGGTAAAGTAAAATCTCGCAACACAAAGCGTGGTTTAGCAGTAGGCCGTACCAACTCATACAAAAAAGCTTACATAACATTGAAGGCAGGCGAGACAATCGACTTCTTCAGCAATATATAACCCCAGTAAGGTCTATTAGCAATGGCAGTTAGAAAATATAACCCCGTTACCCCGGGTACCCGTTTTAAGGTAGCAAATACGTTTGAGGAATTAACCTCAACACATAATAAGCCCACAAAAAGCTTATTAGGTCCTATCAAAAAGAGCGGTGGCCGTAACCAGTCGGGTAAAATGACAATGCGTTACTTAGGTGGTGGCCACAAGCGCCGTTACCGTATTATCGACTTTAAACGCGATAAAGCAGGAGTAGCAGCAACAGTTAAATCTATTGAGTACGATCCAAACCGTTCATCTCACATTGCTCTATTAGAGTATACAGATGGCGAAAAACGTTATATGATTGCACCGGCCGGTTTAGTGGTAGGTAAAATCGTAATGTCGGGTTCAGGTGCCCCTTTTGAAGTTGGTAATGCAATGCCGATGGCAGAAATTCCATTAGGTTCTATTATCCACAACATTGAAATGCGCCCGGGACAGGGAGCTTCTTTTGCCCGCAGCGCCGGCACTTATGCCCAACTAGCTGCCCGCGATGGTAAGTACGCTATCCTTAAAATGCCTTCAGGCGAAACCCGCCAGGTGTTGGCAACTTGTATGGCAACTTTAGGTGCAGTAGGAAATGCCGACCACTCTAAAGTACGCTCAGGTAAAGCAGGCCGTAGCCGTTGGTTAGGCCGCCGCCCACGTGTACGTGGTGTAGCAATGAACCCGGTGGATCACCCGATGGGTGGTGGCGAGGGCCGTGCTTCAGGTGGACACCCACGCTCACGTACAGGTGTACCTTCTAAAGGTTTCAAAACCCGTTACCCTAAAAAAGCGTCTAATAAGCACATTATTGAACGTCGTAAGAAGTAATAAATTAATAGAGAATAAAGAAAACACATGGCTCGTTCGCTTAAAAAAGGTCCTTTTATCGACATTAAACTGGAGAAGAAAGTAATGACTTCGGTAGAATCAGGTAAGAAAGCAGTTATTAAAACCTGGTCTCGCCGTTCAATGATTTCTCCGGATTTTGTAGGACAAACGATAGCAGTACATAACGGTAACAAGTTTATACCAGTGTATGTAACAGAAAACATGGTAGGCCATAAACTGGGCGAGTTTGCCCCGACCCGCACATTCCGCGGCCACTCAGGCAACCGTAAAAAGTAATTAATTAAGTTAATAACGAAGTAAAGAATATATACCAATGGGTGTTAGAAAACGTAAGGCAGCAGATGCTCGCAAGGAAGCGATGAAATCTACCTATGTGGCCAAGTTGAACGATTGTCCAACTTCGCCCCGTAAGATGCGCCTTGTAGCCGACCTTATACGCGGCGTAGATGTTGACAAAGCATTAGCTATTTTAAAGTTTAACTCTAAAGAAGCTTCAGGCCGTTTAGAAAAACTATTGTTATCAGCTATATCAAACTGGCAACAAAAAAATGAAGGTTCACGTGTAGAAGACAGCAGCCTGTTTGTAAAAACAATAATGGTTGACTCTGCAGCCCAGCTTAAGCGTTTCCGTCCAGCCCCACAAGGCCGTGCCTACCGCATACGTAAACGTTCTAACCACGTTACTCTTATTATAGATAGCCGCAACGCAGTTGCAGCCGCTAAATTAGAGGCTCCAAAGGCAGAAGTGGCAGAAACACCGGCAGCTACAAAGCCAGCAGCTAAAAAAGCTACTGCGCCTAAAGCTGATAAAGCGGCAGCCGAAAAGAAACCAGCAGCTAAAAAAGCTCCTGCAAAGAAAAAAGAAACAAAAGATAAAGAATAAGGATAATAATGGGACAAAAAGCACACCCTATAGGTAACCGTTTAGGCATCATCCGCGGCTGGGATTCAAACTGGTACGGAGGTAAAAACTACGCTGATAAGTTGGTTGAGGATTTCAAAATCCGTAACTACTTAGGCACCCGTTTGTCTAAAGCCAGCATCTCTCGTATTATCATCGAGCGTACGCTAAAGCTTGTAACTGTTACTATACAAACCGCACGCCCCGGTATTATTATCGGTAAAGGAGGCCAGGAGGTTGATAAACTTAAAGAAGAGTTAAAGAAACTTACTAAAAAGGAAGTTCAGATTAACATTTTTGAGATTAAACGCCCTGAGTTGGATGCCAAATTGGTAGCCGACGGTGTAGCCCGCCAAATTGAAGGCCGTATATCTTTCCGCCGCGCTGTTAAAACGTCTATTGCATCAGCAATGCGTATGGGAGCAGAAGGTATTAAGATTACAAGTGCAGGCCGTTTAGCCGGTGCAGAGATGGCCCGTACTGAGACTTACAAAGAAGGACGTACACCATTACACACATTCCGCGCTGATATTGATTACTCTCACGCAGAAGCCCACACTACTTACGGCCGTATTGGCATAAAAGTATGGATTTGCAAAGGCGAGATATTTGGTAAACGCGATTTATCTCCACTAGTAGGCCAAAACAGCGGTGGCAACAGCCGCCCGGGTGGTAACGACCGTGGCAATGAGCGTGGTGCAGATGACCGTCAACGTCCACGTATGCGCGGAGGTAAAAAGAAATAACTGGTAAAGATTTTTTTAGAGCAACAAGTATAAATTAAGTAACAATGTTACAGCCAAAGAAAACGAAGTTTCGTAAGCAGCATAAAATGAAAATGAAGGGCATTGCCCAACGTGGAAATCAGCTAGCTTTTGGTTCTTTCGGAATAAAAGCCCTAGAAGGCACCTGGGTTACGGCCCGCCAAATTGAAGCAGCCCGTATTGCGGTAAACCGTTTTATGAAACGTGAAGGCCAGGTTTGGATACGCGTATTCCCTGACAAGCCAATTACCAAAAAACCTGCAGAGGTACGTATGGGTAAAGGTAAAGGAGCGCCAGAATATTGGGTAGCAGTTGTTAAACCAGGAGCAATGATTTTTGAGGCCGATGGTGTAAGCGAAGAAGTAGCAAAAGAGGCATTGCGCCTTGCAGCTCAAAAACTGCCTATTACAACAAAATTTGTAGTTCGCCGCGACTACGTTAAAGGAGAATAACAATGAAACAGGAAATTGTAAAAGACCTTACCCTGGCTGAAGTAAAAGAAAAATTAGCCACCGAGCGCGAAACGCTTACCCGCTTAAAGTTAAGCCACGGCGTGTCTCCGGTTGAAAACCCAATGACAATTCGCAACTCGCGCAAAGCGATTGCCCGCTTGGAAACAGAATTGCGTAAACGCCAATTAGCCGAAACTAAGGCCTAATAAATAGTAAAAATGGAACAAAGGAATTTAAGAAAAGAGCGTACCGGTGTTGTTAGAAGCAATAAAATGGATAAAACCATTACAGTTGCTGTAGAACGTAAAGTAAAACACCCTATGTATGGTAAGTTTGTTAAGCAAACCACTACCTTCTCGGCACATGACGAGAAAAACGAATGCAACATTGGCGATACAGTGCGCATTATGGAAACCCGCCCTATCAGCAAAAACAAATGCTGGAGGTTGGTAGAAATAGTAGAACGTGCCAAATAAGGTTTTAAAAGCATTATACAGTATTTAAATTACTCATTGAGCGATGATACAACAGGAGTCAAGATTAACAGTAGCAGATAACAGCGGTGCAAAAGAAGTACTAGTTATACGCGTACTGGGTGGTACCAAAAAGCGCTACGCACGTATAGGCGATAAGATAATTGTTACCGTAAAGCATGCCTTACCATCAGGCAACATTAAAAAAGGCCAGGTAACTAAGGCAGTTATTGTGCGCACTAAAAAAGAATCTCGTCGTGCTGACGGTTCTTACATTCGCTTTGACGATAACGCTTGCGTATTGTTAAACGCATCTGAAGAGTTACGCGGCACACGTATTTTTGGACCTGTGGCCCGTGAGTTAAGGGAAACACAATTTACCAAAATTGTATCATTAGCCCCTGAAGTACTATAATACAGTAATTGATAAAGAAAATGGCAACTAAGTTACATATTAAAAAAGGCGATACCGTAGCAGTTATTTCTGGCGACTCTAAAGGTCAGCAAGGTAAGGTGCTTGAGATAATCGTTGAAAAGAACCGCGCTATTGTTGAGGGTGTGAACATGGTTAGCAAACACGCTAAACCAAACGCTAAAAACCCTAATGGCGGCATAGTAAAGCAAGAGGCATCGATACATTTATCAAACCTGTTGCCACTAGACCCGAAAAACAATATACCTACCCGTGTAGGACGCAAAAAAGATAAAAGCGGAAAAACAGTACGCTTTGCAAAAGGAAGTAAAAGTTCAGGTGAGATAATTAAATAACCATGTACGCACCACGTTTAAAAGCAAAATACAAAGACGAAGTAGTTCCGGCCCTGCAAAAAGAGTTTGGTTATAAAAGCTCTATGCAAGTTCCTAAACTTGAGAAAATTTGTCTTAACCAGGGTTTAGGCATAGCCGTAACCGACAAGAAGATTGTTGATGCAGCGCTAGCTGAGTTAACCTTGATTACAGGCCAAAAGCCTGTACCAACAAAATCTCGTAAAGATATCTCTAACTTTAAGTTACGTAAAGGTGTGCCAATTGGCGCCCGTGTAACTCTACGTGGAGATAAGATGTACGAATTTTTAGACAGGTTAATTGCTATTGCCCTGCCACGTATCCGCGACTTCCGTGGTGTTAACAACAAAGGCTTTGATGGCAATGGTAACTACACCCTTGGTATCACAGAGCAAATCATCTTCCCGGAGATTGATATTGATAAAGTGCCTAAAATTTTAGGTATGGACATCACCTTTGTTACATCAGCAAAAGACGATAAAGAAGCATTTGCTTTGTTAAAAGAATTTGGAATGCCTTTCAAAAAATAATTAGAAAAGAAAGATGGCAAAAGAATCAATGAAGGCCCGCGAAGTAAAACGCGCAAGAATGACGGCCAAATATGCTGAGAAACGTAAAGCTTTAAAAGAGGCTAACGACCAGGAAGGTTTGCAGAAACTACCTCGCAACTCATCGCCAATACGCATGCGTAACCGTTGCAAACTAACAGGCCGCCCACGTGGTTATATGCGCCAGTTTGGTTTGTCTCGTATCACCTTCCGCGAAATGGCTTTGGATGGCAAGATACCGGGGGTAACCAAGAGCAGCTGGTAATTAAAATTTTAAATATTATATACAAACAACGAATTAAGTACAGAAAATGTATACTGATCCGATAGCAGATTATCTAACACGAGTGCGTAACGCCGTTATGGCGCGCCACCGTATGGTTGAGATTCCATCATCAAACCTTAAAAAAGCGATTACTAAAATCCTTTTTGAGAAAGGCTACATCTTAAACTACAAGTTTGAGGAGAACGGCCCAAAATCAAGCATTAAGATTGCTTTGAAATATGACAGCGTAACAAAACTACCTGCCATACAAACCCTAGAACGTATTAGTAAACCAGGTTTACGTAAGTACAAAGGTGCTGCAGAGCTACCACGCGTACTTAACGGCTTGGGCATTGCTGTTTTGTCTACATCTAAAGGTGTTATGACAGATAAAGAGGCCCGTAACTTAAATGTAGGTGGCGAAGTACTTTGCTACGTTTATTAATCGATAAAGAAGAGAAAGAAATGTCACGTATAGGTAAATTACCAATAGCCCTTCCAGCCGGTGTAACTTTAGAAGTTAGCGCCGACAATGTGGTTACTGTAAAGGGCAAACTTGGCGAGTTGAAGCAAGAGGTTAACCCACTTATCAGCATTAAAACTGCTGAAAATGGCGAGATTGTGCTGGAGCGCGCTAACGAAGAGAAACAAAGCCGCGCTATGCACGGTTTATACCGCTCTTTGCTTAACAATATGATTATAGGCGTATCTAAAGGATATACTATTGAGCAGGAATTAGTAGGTGTAGGTTACCGTGCTGCGAACACAGGCAATATGCTTGAGTTAACACTGGGCTACTCTCACAACATTGTATTTGAGCTACCAAGCCAAATAGGTGTTGCAACTAAAACAGAGCGTGGTAAAAACCCAATTATTACCCTAACATCGCACGATAAGCAATTAATAGGCCAGGTGGCCGCTAAAATACGTTCACTACGTAAACCTGAACCATACAAAGGCAAGGGTATTAAATTTGTGGGCGAAGTATTACGTAGAAAAGCTGGTAAGTCAGCCGGTAAAAAATAATAAGTCATGGCAATTACTAAAGAATTCCGCAGAAACCGCATTAAGATGCGTATCCGCAAGGTTGTATCAGGTACTCCAGAGTGCCCACGCCTATCGGTATACCGCAGCAATAAAGCTATTTACGCCCAGTTAATTGATGATAGCAAAGGAGTAACATTAGCTTCAGCATCATCGGCAGAGGGTGAGCAAACAGGCACTAAAATTGAATTGGCTGCATTAGTAGGCAAAGCAATAGCTGCCAAAGCACAAGCTGCAGGTATAACAGAGGTAAAATTTGACCGTGGCGGTTACCTTTACCACGGACGTGTTAAATCATTAGCCGACGGCGCACGCGAAGGCGGTTTAAAATTCTAATACTGAGAATAAGAGAATTATGGCAACTGAAAATATAAAAAGAGTAAAGTCTACCGACATTGAACTGAAAGACCGTTTGGTGAACGTAAACCGTGTTACGAAAGTAACAAAAGGTGGTCGCGCCTTTACCTTCTCAGCCATTGTGGTTGTGGGTAACGAGCACGGTGTAGTAGGTCATGGCTTAGGTAAAGCAAAAGAGGTAACTGATGCTATTACTAAAGGTATAGACGATGCTAAGAAAAACCTTATTAAAGTGCCTATTATGCGCGGCACTATACCACACGCCCAAATAGGCAAGTTTGGTGGTGCATTGGTTTACTTAAAGCCAGCATCGCACGGTACAGGCGTAATTGCCGGTGGTGCAATGCGTGCAGTATTAGAGAGCGTTGGTATTACCGACGTGTTAGCAAAATCTAAAGGATCATCAAACCCACACAACGTGGTAAAAGCTACCTTAGACGCGCTATCTCAGCTACGCGACCCTGCTACAATAGCACACCAGCGTGGCCTTACATTAGATCAAGTGTTTAACGGTTAATATATAAGACAATGGCAAAAGTTAAAGTTAAACAGGTAAAGAGCGGTATTGACCGCCCGGCAGACCAAAAGCGTACGTTGGTAGCCTTAGGCCTTCGTAAAATGAACCATACGGTTGAACACGAAGCTACCCCTCAAATTTTGGGTATGATAAGGAAAGTAAGTCACTTAGTTACAGTAGAAAATATTTAACGATAGAGCGATGAATTTAAGTAATTTAAAACCTGCAGAAGGTTCAACATTTACCAAACAACGCCAGGGCCGCGGACAAGGTTCAGGAGGTGGTGGTACAGCCCGCAGGGGACACAAAGGTGCGAAATCTCGCTCTGGCTACTCGGCCAAAGTAGGTTTTGAGGGTGGACAGATGCCACTACAACGCCGTGTGCCTAAGTTTGGCTTTAAAAACATTAACCGTGTAGAATACCGCGGTATTAACCTTGATGTACTTCAACGTTTATCAGAAACTAAAGGCTTAACTGCAATTGATAATGCAGCTTTAGTGGCAAATGGCTTAGCATCTAAAAACGACCTTATTAAAATAATGGGCCGTGGTGAGCTAACCGCCAAACTAGAAGTAACAGCAAACGGGTTTACAAAAACAGCTAAAGCAGCTATAGAAGCAAAAGGCGGTAACGCTACAATTGTTAAGAAGTAATGAAGCAATTCATACAAACCATACAAAATATTTGGAAGATTGATGAGCTACGTCAGCGCATCCTTACTACCCTGGGCCTGGTATTAATTTACCGTCTAGGTTCGTACGTGGTGCTACCAGGCGTTGACACCGATAAACTGGAAAAATTCTCGTCTCAAGCCTCAGAAGGTATCTTAGGTTTAATAGACGTGTTTTCAGGCGGTGCCTTTCACAATGCATCCATTTTTGCCTTAGGCATTATGCCTTACATCACGGCCTCTATCATTGTTCAACTTTTGGGTATGGCGGTGCCATATTTTCAAAAACTACAAAAAGAGGGCGAGAGCGGCCGCAAGCGCATGAACCAGATTACACGTTACTTAACTGTAGCTGTAACAGCACTGCAAGCCCCTGGCTATTTAGCCGGTGCAAACCAGTTGGCTCCGGGCGCGCTGCCAGATAGCTCATTCTTCTGGGTTTCATCAACCATTATACTAGTAGCCGGTACCATGTTTGTAATGTGGTTGGGCGAAAAGATTACCGACCGCGGGTTGGGTAACGGTATATCGCTAATCATTATGATTGGTATTATATCTCGCCTACCGGGTGCTTTAATGCAAGAACTGTACAGCCGCTTAAACGATGCGGGTGGTGGCCTTGTGGTATTCTTATTAGAGATGGTTATCCTGTTGTTGATTATTGTTACTGTTATATTGCTTGTACAAGGTACACGCCGCATACCGGTGCAGTTTGCCAAAAAAATTATTGGTAACAAACAATATGGTGGCAACCGTAACTACATTCCGCTAAAAGTTAATGCTGTAGGTGTAATGCCTATCATTTTTGCCCAGGCAATTATTCTTATACCGGTTTACATTATTGGTTATGCACAAGTAGAGTCTGCCTCTATTAGCGGTGTTGCAGCAGCAATATCTGATAACACAGGCTTTTGGCACAACTTCTTTTTAGCATTCCTAATTTTAGTATTTACTTACTTCTACACGGCTATTATGATTAACCCTAATCAAATGGCTGAGGACATGAAGAAAAATGGTGGTTTTGTTCCGGGTATTAAGCCAGGTAAAAAAACTGCTGAGTTTATAGATGCCGTTATGTCTCGTATTACCCTACCGGGTGCATTGTTCTTAGCGTTTGTGGCCATATTGCCATCGCTGGCACAGTTGGCCGGTGTTAACAGTGGTTTTGCCCAGTTTTTTGGTGGCACATCATTATTGATTTTAGTAGGTGTGGTATTAGATACATTACAACAAATTGAAAGCTATTTATTAATGCGTCATTATGATGGGTTGATGAAGTCTGGGCGTATTAAAGGCCGCACGACTAACTCTCCTGTTAGCATGGCTCAACAATAGTAGCTACATGGTAGTTATTAAAACGCCTGAAGAGGTAGAGTTAATAAGAGAAAGTTCTTTACTTGTTGGTAAAACCTTAGCCACTTTGGCTCCGCTTATTAAGGCCGGTATAACCGGAAACGAGCTTGATAAGATAGCTGAAGATTTTATACGCAGCCACGGCGATGCTGTACCGGGATTTAAAGGCCTGTACGGTTGCCCTAGCACCTTGTTAGTTTCTATAAACCAACAAGTAGTGCACGGCCTGCCAAGTAACACTCCTTTGAAAGAGGGTGATGTTATATCGGTAGACTGCGGTGTGTATAAAAACGGTTTTTATGGTGACTCAGCCTTTACTTTTCCGGTAGGAGAGATTAAAGCTGATGTGCGCAAATTGCTTAGGGTTACTTATGAATGCTTGTTTAAAGGCATTGAAATGGTAAAACCGGGCAACAGGGTAGGCGATATATCGTTTGCTGTGCAACACCATGCCGAAAGCAACGGTTATTCTGTTGTAAGAGAGTTGGTAGGCCATGGCCTTGGACGAAGCTTACATGAAAAACCTGAAGTACCAAACTTTGGAAAACGCGGCAGTGGCCCGGGACTAAAAGCTGGTATGACAATAGCCATAGAGCCGATGATAAACATGGGCAAGGCGAAGGTAGTAACAGAAGAAGATGGATGGACGATACGGACGGCAGATAATTTACCATCGGCCCACTACGAACATTCAGTAGCTATAACAAAGAACGGTGTTGAAATTTTATCGTCGTTTGACGGATTAGAAGATATAATAAAGTATATAAACAGTTAATGGCAAAACAATCGTCAATAGAGCAGGACGGGACAATTATAGAAGCCCTATCTAACGCTATGTTTAGAGTAGAGTTAGAGAACGGTCATATAATCATCTCGCATATATCCGGCAAAATGAGGATGCATTATATTAAAATATTACCCGGAGACAAAGTAAGGATTGAAATGTCGCCGTATGATTTAACAAAAGGAAGAATAGTTTACAGGTATAAATAATAATTAAGTTAACTGAAATGAAAGTAAAAACATCGGTTAAGAAACGCAGTGCCGAGTGCGTTATTGTAAAACGCAAAGGACGCGTTTATATTATTAACAAAAAGAACCCCAAGTTTAAGCAACGCCAAGGCGCTTAATACATAACTGCATAATATAACTATGGCAAGGATATCTGGTATTGATTTACCTAAAAACAAACGTGGCGAAATAGGTTTAACCTACATTTTCGGCATTGGCCGCAGCTCGGCTCAAAAAATTTTAGATAAAGCGGGTGTTGACCGCAATACTAAAGTTAGCGAATGGAATGATGACCAACTAGGCAAAATCCGTCAGTTAATAAACGACGAGTTTAAAGTAGAAGGTGCATTACGTTCTGAAACGCAGCTAAACATTAAGCGTTTAATGGACATTGGTTCTTACCGTGGCATCCGTCACCGTTCAGGTTTACCTGTACGTGGCCAAACCACCAAGAACAACGCCCGTACGCGTAAAGGCAAACGTAAAACCGTTGCCAACAAGAAAAAAGTTACAAAATAAGCTAGTAATTAAAAACAATAACGAAGTAAAATGGCAAAGTCTTCTTCTGCTAAAACCGTTAAAAAGAGAGTCGTTAAGGTTGACGCTGTTGGACAGGCGCATATCAACGCTACGTTTAACAACATCATCATATCTCTTACCAACACTGCCGGCCAGGTTATTTCTTGGTCATCAGCAGGTAAGATGGGTTTCCGCGGTTCTAAAAAGAACACCCCTTACGCAGCTCAAATGGCCGCTACCGATTGCGCAAAAGTTGCATTTGATGCAGGCTTGCGCCGCGTAAAAGTGTTTGTAAAAGGCCCGGGTGGCGGACGTGAGTCGGCTATACGTACCTTAGCTAACGCGGGAATTGAGGTTACCGAAATTATGGATTGCACACCAATACCACACAACGGTTGCCGCCCACCAAAACGCCGTCGCGTATAATACTCAACGGTTTAATTTTTAACAAAATAGCATAAAAAAGAAATGGCACGATACAGAGGTCCCAAATCAAGAATAGCCCGTAAATTTAAAGAGGCAATTTTTGGCCCCGATAAAGTTTTAGCTAAAAAGGCTTACGGCCCAGGCATGCACGGCCCAAACAAACGCCGTAACAAGCAGTCTGAGTACGCTGTACAGTTACAAGAGAAGCAAAAGGTAAAATACACCTATGGCATATTAGAGCGTCAGTTTGCTAAAATGTATACCCATGCTGCACACGCAAAAGGCGTAACCGGTGAGGTATTATTACAGCTTATTGAAAGCCGCTTAGACAACGTTGTTTACCGCATGGGTATTGCCCCTACACGTGATGCTGCCCGCCAACTTGTTGGCCACCGCCACATTACTGTAAACGGCAAGGTTGTAAACATTGCATCATTTACTGTTCGCCCGGGCGATAAAGTTGGTGTACGTGAGAAATCAAAATCTATGGAAGTTATTGCAGTAGCATTATCGGTACGCACTAACAAATACCCTTGGTTGGATTGGAATTCGCAAACTATGGAAGGCACCTTTATTGCCCGCCCTAACCGCGACGAGATTCCTGAGAACTTTAAGGAACAACTGATTGTCGAATTGTACTCGAAATAGTAACGGGTAGTTTATTCCACAATCTATTATTACCAAACCTTTTTTTAAAAGAACAAATACAAATCATGGCCATTTTAGCATTTCAACGCCCCGATAAGGTTATAATGATACAGTCTACGGAAACCGAAGGCAGCTTCGAGTTCCGTCCGCTTGAGCCGGGTTACGGTATTACCATTGGTAACTCATTGCGCCGTATCCTATTATCTTCATTAGAAGGCTATGCTGTAACAAGCATCCGTATTGAAGGTGTTGAGCACGAGTTTTCTACCATTAAAGGTGTGGTTGAAGACGTTACCGAGATTATACTTAACCTTAAGCAGGTACGCTTCAAAAAACAAATTGAAGGTATAGACCATGAAAAGGCTACTATTGAATTTACCGGCAAAAGCCAGCTTACAGCGGGTGATTTAGGTAAAGGCACATCGGCTTTCCAGGTGTTGAACCCTGATTTGGTTATTTGTAACCTTGAGCCTAAAGTAAAGCTTAAAATAGAATTGACTATTGACAAAGGCCGTGGCTACGTTCCGGCTGATGAGAACAAAACAGCTAACCCTGTTAACGGTTTAATAGCTATCGACTCTATTTACACCCCTATTAAAAACGTTAAGTACCTTGTAGAGAACTACCGCGTTGAGCAGAAGACCGACTACGAGAAACTACTTATTGATATTGTTACTGACGGATCTATACACCCGAAAGAAGCTTTAAAAGAGGCGGCTAAAATCCTTATCCAACACTTCTACTTATTTTCTGACGACAAAATTACGTTGGATACAGAAGAGAAAGCATCTACTGAAGAGTTTGATGAGAACATGTTGCACATGCGCCAGTTGCTTAAAACTAAACTGGTTGACCTTGACCTATCGGTACGTGCGCTTAACTGCTTAAAAGCAGCTGACGTTGAAACCCTTGGTGATTTGGTATCATACAACCGTAACGACTTATTGAAGTTCCGTAACTTTGGTAAAAAATCGTTGCAAGAACTTGACGAATTGGTAGCCGCCAAAGGTTTACAATTTGGAATGAATGTTTCTAAGTACAAACTTGACAAAGATTAACTATCTTTGCAGCCCGAAATTTTTGAATAGATTAGAATTTTTGAGAAATAATGAGACACGGAAAAACTGTTAATCACTTAGGCCGCACAGCACCGCACCGCGCAGCAATGTTGGCTAATATGGCAAGCTCGCTTATATTGCATAAGCGTATAAACACCACTTTGGCTAAAGCTAAAGCGTTGCGTAAATATGTTGAGCCGCTAATTACAAAGTCTAAAGATGACACTACGCACTCTCGTCGTACCGTGTTTTCATACTTAAAAGATAAAGAGGCTGTAACCATTTTGTTCCGCGAAGTATCGGGCAAAGTAGCTGACCGTCCGGGTGGATACACCCGTATCATCAAGCTTGGTAACCGTTTGGGCGACAACGCTGAGATGGCTATGATAGAGCTTGTTGACTACAACGAGTTGTTGCTTAAAACAGCTAAAGGCGAAGGTAAAGCTAAAACTACCCGCCGTGGCCGTAGCACTGGTGCTGCTAAGAAAGCTGCTGCCCCTGCGGCAGAGCCTAAAGCAGAAGCACCACAGGCTGAGCCAGAAGCTTTGGCAGCTGATGCAGCCGCTGAGCCACAAGCAGAATAATTATACTTTAGTATATACTTAAAGCCCCGTTACTAAGCAGTAGCGGGGCTTTTTAATTGGTAATTATGAATGATTAATTATTAGTACGCTTTGGTGGTTTGGTTTGCCATGGATTGTATAGGCAGTAACGGAGGCCGGCGTTGATACAAAAGCTGTATGGATTTATGTTTTGGGCTCGTGCCGGGTTATCAGTATTTTTATGAAATGTATTTCCAGCCGCCCCATACCCGGTCAATATTATAATAGCGTCGGTATAGACTTGAAATTTTGATTCTTTAAACGTGTGTGAAAAATTTACACCGAAATCAACATTTAAGTATTGCATATTATTGGTATTGCTATTGAATTTATAGGAATGGTAAGGGGGATAAAAGCCATAATAGATAAGCATATCTGTAGGTGGTGCTCCGGGCTTATCAAAGCCTGATTTATACTCGCCAGAACCTAACCCATTGCAATAGCTTGCACCAAACAACCAGGATATTGAAAAACCTTTTTTATTAGTCCTGTTAAATAGAGGAACCTGTATGCCAAGGCTTATTTTAAGAAAATTGTAGCGTATTTGAGATATGAAGTATTCATTTGTAGCTATTGCAAGATTTCCATATTCAGGATGGTAATAATCGTAACGATTGTTTAAATTATACGACAAATTTAAATAGCCTGCAATTTGCCCATATTTTGAGTTTGCACGAATGGATAGTAAAGGTCCTGCGGAAGTACCCATATAGCCAAATGAATTTAATTGAACCCCTCCACCTATATCAAAACGTGTATTTAGGGTAGCATCGCTTTTCCAACCGTTTTTTCTTATCGTTGTTGTATCAGTAGCTTCAGTTGCCAAACCTGTAGTGTCTTCCTGTGCATTTAAAAATGTAGGAATTAAAAAGAGTATTACTAAAAGTCTTTTCATAGTTTGTAATAAAGTATCATTATCCCTTCTTTGGTGGTTTGGTTTGCCATGGATTGTATAGGCAGTAGCGTAGGCCGGCATTGATGTTGAAAGAGAATTTGGAGCCTGGCAATCCGCCAAAGTATTGCACATATGGTACATCGCTGCTTCTGGTGAATGTACCGCCAAGAGTGCCATAAAAAATAGTAGAGAAGTCGGCAAAAAGTTGATATTGCTTGAATGTATAGTTTAATGATAACCCTAAATCAATACTAAACATATTTAGGTTATGGTTCTCAAAATCAAAGTTTTGCGAAGGGCGGATATAAGTATAATTAAATACAACGGTATCGACTACCGGAGGATTGTCTCTATCTAAAAACGATACATACTCGCCGGATCCTAATCCGTTATAATAGCTTAACCCCACAATAGCGGCTAAGCTAAAGCCTTTTTTATTGGTACGGTTAAAGAACGGTATTTGCATTGCTGCACTAAGCTTTAAAAAGTTGTAGCGTACGTTAGACTCAAATTTTGATTTTGGATAGCCCTGGTTATCATAATTATACGCAGGGCTGATAGCTTTAAAGTTATTGTTAAGATTATAAGACAGATTAAATAAACCTGCTATACGTCCTGTTTGCGAATTAGCCTTTAAACTGAATAGCAAGCCTGTAGAAGTGCCTAACCGGTTGAAACCATTTACCTGAATCCCACCGCCTATGTCAATATGTTTTTGGCGGGCTGTAACTTTGGCCTGCCGTATGCTGTCTTTGCGCATAAAGGCTATAGAATCTGTTTGAGCAGACAATGCCGTTGATATAAATATGGTGAGGAGTAGTAAAGGTATTTTCATAGCTGCTAAGATAAAATTAATGGGCGAATTAGATAATAAGCGAATTAGCGAATGAAACACACCCCGATCACGCCAAGGCGTGACCACCCCTCTCAAGAGGGGATTTTATATTCCTTGCAATCACTACCACCTTTTTCCTATACGCTATAAGCTACAAGCTATCAGCTAAAATGACTAATTTTGCAGCATGGATATTGAATTAGAACTTCCCCCACTAGTATATAAGCGCGACGGGCTTAGCGACCAGACGCTGGTTAACCTGTACACCGAACTGGTTAAGCCCCGCATGATTGAAGAAAAAATGCTGGTATTGTTGCGCCAGGGCCGCATATCTAAATGGTTCTCGGGCATTGGGCAAGAGGCTATATCGGTAGGTACAGCCATGGCTATGGATACGGATGAATACATCCTGCCGATGCACCGCAACCTGGGTATATTTACCACCCGCAAAATGCCGTTTGGCCAGCTGTTTAAGCAATGGCAGGGCAAAAAGGGCGGCTTTAGCAAAGGGCGCGAACGCTCTTTTCACTTTGGTGCCAACGAATACCGCATTGTGGGTATGATATCGCACCTTGGTCCGCAGTTGGGTATTGCCGATGGTATTGCCCTAGCTAACCTTTTATTAGAAAATAAGCAGGTAACAGCGGTATTTAGTGGCGACGGGGGGACATCAGAGGGCGACTTCCACGAGAGTGTGAACGTGGCGGCTGTATGGGATTTACCGGTGATATTTATTATTGAGAATAACGGCTACGGCCTTTCAACCCCATCAAATGAGCAGTTCCGCTGCAAGCAGTTTATAGATAAGTGCATTGGATACGGCATAGAGGGCATGCAGGTTGATGGTAACAACATACTGGAGGTTTACAATGCCGTTAAGCATATATCAGAACAGATGAAGGAAAACCCTCGTCCGTTTTTGTTAGAGTGTATGACGTTCCGCATGCGTGGCCACGAGGAGGCTTCGGGTACCAAATATGTGCCAAAGGAGTTGTTTGAGATTTGGGGCAAGAAAGACCCTGTTGCTAACTACGAAAACTACCTGTTGGAGATTGGTGTGCTTACCCCGGAGAAGATAGAATCTATCCGCGCGGGTATTAAAGCCGAGATTGAAGCAGGCCTGGAAGAAGGTTTTGCTGAAGCGGATATTACTCCTGATACTACCGAAGAACTGGCTGATGTTTACGTGCCATATACAAGTACTACTTCAACTCCTGCTAACGAAGCTAAAAGCGAGAAGCGTTTAGTGGATGCCATTAGCGATGGACTGAAACAATCGCTGCAAAAACACCCTAACCTTATTGTTATGGGGCAGGATGTGGCTGAGTACGGTGGCGTATTTAAGGTTACAGAGGGCTTTGTTGAAGAGTTTGGCAAAGACCGCATAAGGAACACCCCCTTGTGCGAGAGCGCGATTGTAGGGGCTTCTTTGGGCCTTTCTATAAAAGGCTATAAAGCGGTAATGGAAATGCAGTTTGCCGATTTTGTTACCTGTGGCTTTAACCAGATTATAAATAACCTGGCTAAGATTAACTACCGCTGGGGCCAAAATGCCGATGTGGTAGTGCGTATGCCTACAGGTGCCGGTGTTAATGCCGGGCCGTTCCACTCGCAGAGTAACGAGGCATGGTTTTTCCACACCCCGGGTTTAAAGGTGGTGTACCCTGCTTTTGCAGGCGATGCTAAAGGCTTATTGGCTTCTGCTATTAACGACCCCAACCCTGTTATGTTTTTTGAGCATAAGGCGCTGTACCGCAGTGTGGGTGAGTTAGTATATGATGATTATTATACTGTTGAAATTGGCAAAGCAAATGTGCTAAAACAAGGCGCTGATGTTACTATCATTACCTATGGTTTTGGTGTGCATTGGGCATTAAAAACACTGGAAGAAAATCCGCACATTTCTGCTGACCTGATAGACCTGCGTACCTTGTTGCCGCTGGATTATGATACTATCTATACCTCAGTTAAAAAGACAGGTAAGGTAATTGTTCTGCACGAAGACACCTTAACCGGTGGAATAGGGGCGGAGATAGCCGCACGTATTGCCGAGAACTGCTTTGAGCATTTAGATGCTCCTGTAATGCGCAGCGCATCGTTAGATACGCCTGTGCCGTTTGCT
>JAIXUZ010000351.1 GCA_027483285.1 Bacteroidota bacterium | reverse complement strand
GTGACCTCGTCAGGATTCAAACCTGAAACCTTCAGAGCCGTAATCTGATGCTCTATTCAGTTGAGCTACGAGGCCGATTTCGTGTGCAAAGATAGGAACTTTTTTGCAATTGCAATGTTATATAAGAAAAAATCCCCTTGAAAAAACTACTTATTGTCCTTTCTGCTGTTGGACTTTTATTCATTTTACTGCTTTCAGTTATGCGCACCTCTATAGAAACTCCTGAATATGAAGTGCTTCGTGTGCTGACCAAAAAAGCAGAAATCCGTCGCTACCCAAGTTTGGTTTTGGCGCAAACCGATTTGGATTCGAATACCTACAGTGAAAACAGTAGTTTGGGCTTCAGAAGAGTGGCTGGTTATATTTTTGGAGGCAATGAGAAGGGTGAGAAAATTGCCATGACTTCACCGGTGGTGATGGAGATGGGCGCCAAGACTCAAGTGGCTTTTGTGATGCCAAAGCAATATAGTATGGATGCACTGCCGAATCCGAATAGCCAAAATGTGAAAATTGCCAAACAAGCAGAGCGCACACTTGCTGTACTGCGCTTTGGTGGGTATACCAATGATGTCAAGATTGAAGAGAAATCCCAGGAATTGAGAGCATTATTGCGCAAAGAGGGCATTGCTTTTGAGGATAAATTAATTTACATGGGTTACAATGCCCCATGGGATTTCATTGGCCGTCGCAATGAAGTGGCTTTTGAAATAAAGTAGCTTGTGATTTCTCGTTATTTTAGCATAAACTTGCTAAAATGAACGATTCTTACCAATTGCGAACGCTTGAGCAATATCAGGCAGCATATGAGCAAAGTATTCAAGATCCCGAAACTTTCTGGGCGGCGATTGCCGAAAATTTTACTTGGCAAAAGAAATGGGACAAAGTCCTTGACTGGAATTTTGAGGAACCCAAAGTCGAGTGGTTCAAAGGCGCACAGCTCAATATTACAGAAAATTGCCTAGATCAACATTTGGCAACACGTGGCAACGAACCTGCTATCATTTGGGAGCCAAATGACCCTCAAGAGCAGCAACGTATCCTTACTTACAACGAATTACATTTCAAGGTGCAGCAATTTGCCAATGTGTTGCTCCATAACGGCGTTCAAAAAGGCGACCGCGTTTGTATTTACATGGGCATGATTCCTGAATTAGCTATTGCCACACTTGCTTGCGCGCGCATTGGGGCTATACACTCCGTAATTTTTGGTGGTTTTTCTGCCCAAGCCATTGCCGATAGGCTCGACGACGCAGGTGCACAATTCATAGTCACCTGTGACGGTGCATTTAGAGGAGCGAAAGATATTCCCTTGAAAAGCGTTGTGGACGATGCGTTGGTTGGAAACAAAACCATTCAAAAGGTCATTGTCTGCATGAGAACTGGTACCACTGTATCTATGCTCCAAGGTCGCGATGTCTGGTGGGAAGACGAAATCGAAAAGGTAAAAGCAATGGGTAACCCGGCCGTACCTGCAGCAGCCATGGATGCAGAAGATATTTTGTTTATCCTCTACACCTCAGGCTCAACGGGTAAACCAAAAGGCGTGGTACACACCACTGCGGGCTACATGGTCTGGACCAACTACACGTTTGTCAATGTGTTTCAATACCAACATGGGCAAGTTCATTTTTGCACCGCAGATATCGGCTGGATCACCGGCCACAGCTATATCATTTACGGTCCGCTCAGCGCTGGTGCCACCACACTCATGTTCGAAGGCGTTCCCACTTGGCCAGACGCAGGTCGTTTTTGGGAAATCGTTGAGAAGTACAAAGTTGACATCTTATACACCGCGCCAACCGCCATTCGCAGCCTCATGGGTTTTGGACTAGATCCGATTCAAGGCAAAGACCTCAGTTCCTTGAAAGTGTTGGGTTCTGTAGGTGAGCCGATCAATGAGGAAGCATGGCATTGGTACAACGAGCATATTGGTCAAAATCGCTGCCCGGTTGTCGATACTTGGTGGCAAACCGAAACAGGTGGTGTTATGATTTCTAATTTAGCGGGCGTAACGCCTGCCAAGCCTTCTTATGCTACTATGCCGCTGCCGGGTATTCAGCCTTGTTTGGTCGATGAAAACGGAGTAGAGATAGAAGGCAATGGCGTCAATGGCAATTTATGCATCAAGTTTCCTTGGCCTGGTATCATCAGAAGCACCTACAACGACCACGAGCGCTGCCGTCAAACTTACTTTTCAACGTATAAAAACCTCTATTTTACAGGTGATGGCTGCCTCCGAAACGAAGTCGGCATGTACCGCATTACGGGCAGGGTAGACGACGTCTTGAATGTGAGTGGCCACCGCATTGGTACGGCAGAAGTGGAAAATGCGATCAATAGGCACACGGGTGTGATTGAAAGTGCAGTGGTGGGCTATCCGCACGACATCAAAGGACAGGGCATTTTTGCGTATGTCATTATGGATACGCAGCAGGAAGATGCTGAATCAAGCAAAAAAGAGATCGCACAGACGGTATCTCGAATCATTGGCCCCATCGCCAAACCCGATCAAATCTTTTTTGTACTCGGCTTGCCCAAAACGCGCAGTGGCAAGATCATGCGCCGCATCTTGCGCAAAATTGCCGAAGGCGACACTTCAAATTTGGGCGATACCAGTACGCTTTTGGATCCGAGTTTGGTGGATCAGTTGATTGGCTTAGTGTGTTCATAAAGAATAAACAAAACTTTCATTTTTAGGAAATATCTTCTTGATTTAAGTGCAGTTATTTTGTACGATAAATGAAGAAGAGATGAAAAGAAAATTATTAGCTTTTATTTTTGCATTACCTATTTGTGCATCAGCGCAACAATCGCTTATTACTCACTGGGATTTTAATTCAGCTTTGAACGACGCTAACGCCGCGACAGGAACAAACTTACCGGTTTCTGGAACAGGGGTTTTTGATGTAGTGGGAGGAGCAACCTCGAGTTTTGCCACGGGATATACGGGAACAATTGTGCCAATTGAAGCCAATACAACGGATAATTCTGGCTACAATGTATCTAGTTGGCCCGCGCAAGGAACAGGTTCCAAAACCCGTGGTATTCAGATCAATGCTAATTCAACAGGGTTTTCTAGAATCGGAATTTCCTTTTGGCAGCGCCTAAGCAATACTGCGCCTAACACATGGGTTTTACAATATACTTTAGATCACACAGGTGCAACTACCGGTGGTACAGTTGTATGGGTTGATACCACAACTTTTACATTTACACCACAGGCCACTGGTACCGGAGATACTTGGTATCATAGGTCAGTATCCTTTGCAGCTAATAGTAATTTTAACAATAAGCCAAACTTAGCTTTCAGGGTGGTTGCAGCATTTGATCCCACAGCAGGTACTTATTTGGCTGCCCGTTCCACGAGCACCTTTTCGACTACCGGCACCTCACGTTTTGATTTGGTCCGTGTATTTGAAGCACCGGTAGATGTCTCCATTGCTTCGGCAAGTAACTTCTTCGCAGTCAATGAAAATGTTGGTACTGTCCAAGTTCCGATTGCTGTTTCTAATGCCAATCAGGCACCAGTAACAGTTAATTTAGGTTTTGCGACTTATCACAATGCTACTGTGAATAATGACTTCACTTGGACAGGTACGTTAACTGTACCTGCAGCAACGAACGGTGTTTTCAATTTACCAATTCAAATTGTCGATGATGTTCTCGCTGAAAAGGCGGAGCGTATTGTCGTAAAGCTGCTCAATTCAGACAATGCTACTGCCTCACTTACGAATTATTATAGTATCATTTTTATCAAAGACAACGATTATGTGGCGCCTACACCGAGCAATGAGCTCAATTTGCAATTGCTCAGTAGTTTTTCAAATGGTGCGGCAGGTACCAATTCTGCTGAAATTGTCGCTTTCGACCCTTCTACAGATCGTTTGTATATTGCCAATAGTATTGGTCAAAAAATGGATGTTGTCAACTTTAGTAACCCGGCAGCTCCCGTATTAATCACGAGTGTACCCATGGCAACTTATGGAGGTATCAATTCAATTGTTGCCAAAAATGGTGTAGTAGCTGCTGCGGTAGAAAACATCAATCCACAATTAAACGGTTCGGTTGTTTTCTTTGATCAAAACGGTGTTTTTCAAAACCAAGTTTCGGTTGGGGCAATGCCAGACATGATCACTTTCAATCAAAACAACACGAAAATTTTGACGGCAAACGAAGGGGAACCCAACGCTACTTATTCAGTCGACCCAGAAGGATCTGTATCTGTAATCGATATTTCTGGTGGAATTGCAGCGCTCACGCAAGCAAATGTAACCACTATTCCCTTAACGCAGTTCAACGGCCAGGAAGTGGCTCTGCGCGCTCAAGGCATTCGTATTTTTACCTCGAGTGCAAGTGTTGCACAAGACTTAGAACCAGAATACATTGCCATATCGTCTGATAACTCAAAAGCGTATGTAACACTTCAAGAAAACAATGCATTGCTCACCATAGACTTGCTCACCAATACCATCGTTTCCCTGACGCCATTTGGTTATTCGTCGTATGCAGCAGGCAGTAACAATGCGTTAGATGCTTCCGATCAGAGTGGGATGGTATTGATTACCGGGGATCTTCCTATCAAAGGTGCCTATATGCCAGATGCAATGACTTATAAAACGATTAATGGTCTAGGTTATTTATTTACAGCCAATGAGGGTGATTCACGAGAATTTGGGTCGGTAATAGATGCAAACCGCATATCTTCAAGTACTTTTAATTTGCTTGATGCAACTGCTTTTCCCGATGCAAGTATTTTGCGTAATAATAAATTCTTAGGTCGCCTCTCGGCACTGAAATATTCAGGCGATACAGACGGCGATGGTGACTACGATGAATTACACGTTATGAGCGGGCGATCGTTTAGTATTTGGAATCCTGTAACTGGCGCGCAAGTGTTTGACTCTAAGGATTTAATTGAGCAAATCACCGCTAATCATCCAACTTTTGGGGGTCTTTTTAATGCGTCTAATTCCATTGGTACTCCTGCCTTGAAAAACCGATCTGATGACAAAGGACCTGAAGTGGAAGGTGTCGCGGTGCATACTTTCAACGGCCATCATTATGTTTTTGCTTCCTTAGAGCGCATTGGTGGTGTCATGATCTTCAATATTGACAATCCTGCATCACCTACATACGTAGGCTATGCGAACAATCGCTCGGCAAGTAATCCAAATGGCCCAGATTTAGGCGCAGAAGGAATCATTGTCATTGATGCACAAGATTCTCCCAATGGGCAACATTTACTCTTGCTAGCCAATGAAGTAAGCTCCACGCTTTCTATTTATCAAATGAATTCATGTGCTGTGGCCTCTGGCGCTATTATTAGCTCAAATTTGAGTGCTATTTGTGCGGGTCAGAATGCCACATTATCAGTTAGTGCAGTACCAAACGTAAGCTATCAATGGTTTGCAAATGGTCAGGAAATGAGCGGGGCAACATCAACAAGTATTCAAGCGAATACTGCTGGAAGCTACAAAGTTGCAGTTCAAAATTCAGCTCTTGGATGTACGGATACTTCAGCAGTCTATTCATTGGTAGTCAATCCGTTGCCAACCGTGAATGCAGGTTTAGATCAAAGTGTTTGTTCGGGTCAAGCTGTGAGCTTAATGGCTAGTGGAACCGCCACCAACTATATCTGGAATAACGGCCAAAGTGGCACACAATTAACCATTGCCACGCAAGGATTTGTCGGAACGAATACCTATACAGTAACGGGAACCAATGCCACCACTGGTTGCCAAGCGCAAGATGCAGTTCAGCTCACCGTGAATGCCTTGCCTCAAACTGCCGCAGGGCAAGACATGACATTGTGTTTGGGTGATTCATTATTACTCAATGCAACCGGCGCAACAACTTACACTTGGAGTAATGGTGCTGCAAACGGAGCGTATCTTGCGCCAAGTTTGGGTACGCTAAGTTTAGTGGTAACAGGAACGAATGCTTCAGGTTGTAGTTCGGTAGATACCTTAATAGTAGTGGTGAATGACATTCCTGCACTTGCTCTTGCGCCGCAATTTGAAGCTTGTTCCAATAATTTACCAATTTTGATTTCTGCCAATGCATCAAACGTATCATATGCGTGGTCAACAGGAGTTTTTTCGAATGCTATTGAAGTGAGCAACCCGGGCGTCATTGATATGACCGTGACCGATTTGAGCACAGGATGTGTTAACACAGCAACCACACAAATCAATATTTTACCCATACCAACATTGACTCAAGACACAATCATCGGGGTATGTTCGGCGAGCTTACCGTATTCAATCTCAGCAAATGCGACAGGTACAGCGCTTAGCTATGCTTGGTCCAATGGCCAGACGTCTGAATTTTTAACAGGCTCCACAGCTGGTATTTTTGAATTAGAGGTTGTAGATGCCAACGGTTGCCAGAACTCGGGAACTTTTGAGGTGAGTATTTTGAACTCTCCGGTGGTCAACGCTGGCCAAGATCAAGAGGTATGTGAGGACCAATTCCCAATTACGCTCGCTGCAAGTGGAAGTGCGCAGTCCATTTCTTGGAGTACCGGAAGCAGCTCGGCTCTGCTTTCTATTTCCCAACCAGGCACCTATGTATTAACAGGTGTAAATAGCAACGGTTGTATAGCTACGGATAGCGTGGTTATTACCGCCGATCCATGCGCGGGTATAGACCTTGAAAATATGAACTTGGTTATTTATCCAAATCCGACAGAAGCAATCGTGTATGTCTCCTTTGATGGTGAACTCGAAGAGTTGATTCTTTTAAATCCGGAAGGAAAAATCCTTCAACAGCATCAGCAAGTTGCGAGTCCGTTTACTTTGGATCTTTCTTCATATCCTAGCGGGTTATATCTATTACAATCAAGAAATCATTCACAAGGCCTACTTCAAAGAATTGTGAAATTGTAAGCTGTTTGTAAGTACTGATCAAAAGGGACCTCTATGGGTCCCTTTTTTTT
>JAIXUZ010000076.1 GCA_027483285.1 Bacteroidota bacterium | reverse complement strand
ATGTAAAGGTTATTCATCACTATCTTTGCATTTGGGCTGTGCTTATTATCGTAGTAGGTTACAGTGCCTGTTTTTATCTCCAGCTTATTGCGGTCAAGCGGCATCAGCTCATTCAATACATCCATAAACGTACTGTCGGTAAGCATTTGCGATAATTCTTTATCGTAGCTGCTAACCATGTTCACCAGTATGGTATCAAGGACAATGCGGGTTGCTTTTTTGCCGGCCCTCCAGGCATCCATATCTATATTCACAGTCGACTGGCTAACGTATATCAGCGGCTGTTTAATCTTTCCGTTTTTCTTTTTTATAATAATATTCTTAGCCCTTACGGTAAGCGATAAATAATCAATGTCTATGTCCTCAACATGTGCATAATATTCGGGCATTTCAGCCAGGCGGCGGTTCATATCCCACAATACAATTTGGGGCGCAGCAATAAGTGCAGTGGCAATAAACCCTAACAGCAAAACCAAAAAACGGGCTAATATCCTCCACCCACGGCCACGGTGTTTTACGGGCAAAGCCCCCTCTTCAGCGGGCTTGTGCCGGCGGCGGCTTTTTGTTGATATATTCAGTAGGTTTAGCTTTTTCACAACAATAGGTTTCTATGCTATCTATATCAACCACGCTGTTTTACTGAATGTTTAATTAGAGCAGGGAGAAGTGAGGAGCGAGGAGAGGAAAATGAACAACTCCCGTCTCGCTTTAGGAGAAGGGTTGAGGGGCGGGTAAATACAATCCTGTTTTTAAACTGTTTAGGCAAGTATCCTTAACCTTTAGCTATTGCCTACCTCGTCAATATAACGCATTTTTGTAGTCAGAAATTTCTGATGGAAAAACATATACGCCCTATTAAAAAAGTTTTAGTTGCCAACCGTGGAGAGATAGCCATACGCGTGCTGCGTGCATGTGTAGAGCTTGATTTACGCACTGTGGCAATTTATACTTACGAAGACCGTTACAGCCTGCACCGCTACAAAGCCGACGAGGCTTACCAGGTTGGTCCCGACGATGAGCCACTTAAGCCTTATCTGGATATAGAGGAAATTGTAAACATTGCTAAAGAGCAGGGTGTTGATGCTATCCATCCGGGCTATGGCTTTTTAAGCGAGAATAATCACTTTGCCCGCCGTTGTGCCGAAGAGGGAATTATCTTCATCGGTCCCCGCCCCGATGTAATGGAGGCTTTAGGCGATAAAGTATCGGCCAAGAAAGTAGCGGCAGAAAATAACATTCCGCTTATTGAAAGCAACGTTGCCCCGCTAACAGATTTGTCTATTGCCTTAAGCGAGGCTAACCGCATTGGTTTCCCGCTGATGGTGAAGGCTGCAGCCGGCGGTGGAGGTAGAGGTATGCGTGTTGTGCGTACGGTGGAGGAGTTGGAAAAAGCATTCCCCGAAGCACGCCGCGAGGCCCTAAACGCTTTTGGCGACGATACCATTTTTATTGAAAAGTTTGTTGAGAACCCCAAGCATATTGAGGTTCAGATAGCGGGCGATGCCTATGGCAACATAGTACACATGCACGAGCGCGATTGCTCGGTACAGCGCCGCTTTCAAAAGGTAGTAGAAATTGCCCCGGCACCAAACCTGCCGCTAAACGTAAAGCAAAAGCTGCACGAATATGCGCTGGCTATTGGCCGTGCCGTTAAATACAACAACCTGGGTACGGTAGAGTTTTTGGTTGATAAAGCCAACAATATTTATTTTATAGAGGTTAACCCCCGCATACAGGTAGAGCACACGGTTACAGAAATGGTAACCAACATCGACCTTGTAAAAACACAAATACGCCTTGCTGAAGGTCGTGAGTTGTTTAATGATGACATCATCGGCATACGCAAACAGGAGGATATTAAAACCTTTGGGTACGCCATACAATGCCGCATAACAACCGAAGATCCTAAAAACGATTTTAAGCCCGATTACGGTACTATTACCGCCTACCGCTCAGCCAGCGGCTTTGGCATTAGGTTAGATGGGGGCAGCGTGTACCAGGGCGTTAAAATTTCGCCTTTCTTCGATTCGTTGCTGGTAAAGGTATCTGCACACTCTCGCACCATGGAAGGAGCCACGCGTAAAATGAACCGCACCTTGCAGGAGTTCCGCGTACGTGGCGTTAAAACCAACATCCCGTTCCTTGAAAATATTATCAACCATCCCGATTTTATAGCGGGTACAGCTACGGTTAGTTTTATTGCTGAACACCCCGAATTGTTCAACTTTAAAAAGAGGCAGGACAGGGCCAGTAAAATACTGCGCTACTTGGGCGAGGTTACGGTTAACGGCCACCCCGATGTGAAGTTTAAAGACCCGGCTAAGCGTTTAGAAAAACCTATCGTTCCGCCATACAACCACTTTGCATCGTACCCTGAGGGAACCAAGCAATTGCTGGATAAACTGGGGCCTGAGGAGTTTAGCAAATGGCTATCTAACGAAAAGAAAATACAGTATACCGATACCACCTTGCGCGATGCGCACCAAAGCCTTTTTGCTACCCGCATGCGTACCTACGATATGCTAAAGGTGGCTGAGAGCTATGCCAAAAACCACCCCGAAATTTTCAGTATGGAAGTCTGGGGCGGCGCTACGTTTGATGTATGCCTGCGCTTTTTGTACGAAGACCCCTGGGACCGCCTGCGCCAGTTGCGCAAAGCCATTCCTAATACGCTGCTGCAAATGCTTATCCGTGGTACAAACGGAGTGGGCTATGCCGCGTACCCCGATAATTTGATTGAGAAATTCATCACCACTTCGTGGGAAAATGGCATTGATATATTCCGCATTTTCGACTCGCTAAATTCTATGCCGGGGCTTGCTCCAGCTATAGAGTATGTGCGCAAAAATACCAAGGGCATTGCCGAAGCTTCGGTATGCTACACAGGCGATATTTTAGACCCAAAGAAAACCAAGTACGACCTTAAGTACTACGTAAACTTTGCAAAGGATTTAGAAAACGCGGGTGCCCATATTTTATGTATTAAAGATATGGCCGGCTTGTTGAAGCCTTACGCTGCTAAGGAGTTAATTGGTGCGCTTAAGTCGGAGATTAAAATACCAATCCATTTGCATACGCACGATACATCATCGCTGCAACCTGCAACGTACTTAATGGCTGTTGAGGCGGGTGTTGATGT
>JAIXUZ010000229.1 GCA_027483285.1 Bacteroidota bacterium | reverse complement strand
TAAACAGGTAGCTTTTGGCCCAATAGACCTTTACTATTACTATGGCGAGCGTAAAAGCTTTATGTACTTCCTTAAAAAGCCATTCAACAACTTTTTAATATTACAAAGCGATGATGCCGACCTTACCTTTAACCGTAAACCTATAAAAGCCGCTATACTAAGTTACTTTGGCGATTGCCCTGCGGTGTCAAAAAAAATTGAAGAGGGTACATTTCGTATCTACAATCTCCGTCTCCGTGATATACCCATCATGGTTGAAGAGTACAATAAATGTAAGTTTTAATTGCCTGTTACCAGTTGGCAGCGCTATTAGCTAAAATAATACTGGGAACAGGGAACTGGGAACAGAGAACAGGAAAAAAACTACCTTTGCAGCATGAAGATTGCAAAGAATGTATTGGAAACCATTGGCAACACGCCCATGGTCAAGATAAACCGTATTACTAAAGACCTTAATGCTACCGTAGTGGTTAAAATAGAAACCGGCAACCCCGGCAACTCTATTAAAGACCGTATGGCTGTTAAAATGATAGAAGACGCCGAAAAAGATGGCCGTTTAAAGCCGGGCGGCACTATTATAGAGGGTACCAGCGGCAATACAGGTATGGGTTTAGCCATTGCAGCCGTTATAAAAGGCTACAAGTGCATATTTACTACTACTGATAAGCAGAGTAAGGAAAAAGTTGATGCACTGCGTGCCTTTGGAGCCGAGGTTATTGTATGCCCTACCAATGTCGATCCTGAAGACCCCCGTTCATACTACTCTGTTTCTTCGCGTTTAGAAAAAGAGATTCCAAACTCTTGGAAACCTAACCAGTACGATAACCTGTCGAACACCCAGGCGCATTACGAGCAAACAGGCCCCGAAATTTGGGCACAAACAGAAGGTAAAGTAACACACTTAGTTGTAGGCGTTGGAACAGGCGGTACCATTACGGGTACAGGCAAATATCTAAAAGAGAAAAACCCAAACATTAAGGTGTTGGGTATTGATACTTACGGCTCGGTATTTAAAAAATACAAAGAGACAGGCATTTTTGATAAGAACGAAATTTACCCTTACATAACAGAAGGTATTGGCGAAGACTTCCTTCCGCAAAACGTCGACTTTAACGTTATCGACCATTTTGAAAAGGTGACCGATAAAGACGCTGCAATTATGACCCGCCGCATAGCCCGCGAAGAGGGCATTTTTGCTGGTAACTCAGCAGGCTCAGCTATGGCTGGTTTGTTGCAAATGAAGGATATGTTTAAAGAGGGCGACCTTGTGGTGGTTATCTTCCACGACCATGGCTCGCGCTACTTAGGCAAAATGTTTAATGATGAGTGGATGCGCGACCGTGGGTTCCTTGAACAACAAAAACCTACCGCACAAACCATTATCGAAAGCCGAAGCAAAAGCTATGTTATTACTGTTGAAGCAACCGATAAAGTAGAAGAAGCCCTGCGTTTGATTACAGAAGAAGACATATCGCAAATACCGGTTAAAAATGGCAATGATATTGTTGGCGCTATCAACGAGAGTAGCTTGTTGATGAAGCTGATTAAAAACCCCGACTTGAAAAACGAAACTATTGAGTCGGTAATGGATGCCCCGCTACCCGTTGTTAAAATGGATGCTACGGTTGAAGAAATATCAGCCAAAATAAACAAAGAAGTAGGTGCGGTATTAGCCACCGATATTGGCGGCAACATACACATCATTTCTAAGTTTGATATAATCAAAACACTTAGCTAAAGAAAATCCCCATCTAAGAGAGGTGCCCTGCTTTGTGGGGTGGGTGGGTCCTTCTCAAACTATATTGTACAAACATCAAGCCCCGAAAGGGGCTTTTTTTATTTTGTTATAACACAAGAATATCAACCTACAGGTTAAATGTACTTACCTAAACAACCCCTTTATCTTTGGCCTTGTTAAATAGAATATAATTAAGCCTGCTATGGTAATACTCATCAATCCACTGGCAAAATCGCCACTTACTAGTCGCACCATATCTCCTGCAAGGTTTGCAGCAAATATACCAATAGTGCTTAGCCAGCCCCATTTGCGTTGCTTAAACCAGCCGCGTGCGGTAAGCACAAATACCTGGCTTAATATCAGAAATAGTATGCCTATAGATAGGGCATAGGCAGTTAATTCAACATGGCTTTTTTCATTCACTAACCATATAGCATCCATCGGGGTGCCGGGCCATACAAGGGTTATACCCGCTACAAGAAGCAGCAATGCAGCTAATGATAAAAATATCCCTGTAAGGTAAAAACCAATGGGCTTTGTTTGCATAATTAACTAGTGGCTAATACTTGCAAACTTAACAAGAAACCCTGTTCTAATGGCTAAAATTATTAGTGCACATTAGCGCAGTTTAGGTACGGTAAAAAAGAAGCTTGCCCCTTTGCCCGGTTCAGATTCTATCCAAACATTACCACCCGCTTCTTCAATTATCTTCTTTACAATAGCCAGCCCAACCCCCGTGCTTTCCACTTTATCTCGGGCGTTAAGTGTTTGGAATATTACAAACACCTTCTCGTGGTATTCCGGCTCTATTCCAGGTCCGTTATCCTGCACAAAAAAGGTATAGCGTGTAGCACTGTCTTTAAAGCCTATTTTAATTTCGGGGTGTGGGTTGTTGTTGTATTTAATGGCGTTGCTAATAAAGTTGCTAAACACCTGCTCTATCTTCAGCCTGTCCGATTCTATCTCGGGCATGTCTTGCTGTATCTCAAATTTGTAACCTTCTGATGGTGATAAAACCGATACAATATCATTAACCATGGCATAGGTGTTAAACACCTCCGGTTTGCTATGTTGGCGCCCCGCCCGCGAGTATTCTAAAATGCCGTTAATCAACATTTCCATGCGGTTAATACGCCCACGCATCATTTCAAAATTCTTCTTGGCGCTTTCATTTACAATTTCGCCAAGGTCTTCTTCTATCCAGGTAGATAGGTTATTTATTGCCCTCAACGGGGCTTTCAAGTCGTGCGATACAATGTGCGCGTACTGGTCAAGTTCTCCATTTATGCGCTCCAGGCTGTCATACGATTCCTGCAACTTATTTTCGCGCTGTTTATCCTTAGTAACATCAATAGCAAAACCCACCATCGATGCCTCGGGGTTTAACTCATCGGGAAAGATAAAATTCTCAAAATAATACTCTTGGTAATTATGGTTTACCGACCATGTAAAATGCACAACATTTCCTTCATAAGCAGATCGTATTTCATCTTTCTTTCCATACATTATATCATATATGCTGTGGCTTATGATAGAGCCATCGGTATTTTCTTTTATAGGGCTTAGCGCCTTGCCTTTGCACGATATAAAGTTTCCTTCAGCATCAAGGCTGTAAATAGATATAGGCATATTAGCCGCCATAGAGTCTAATACCCGGCTTTGTACCACTATTTCGCGTGTGCGCTCTTCTATTATTTTTTCAAGATTTTGTTTGGTTTCCCTAAGCTCGGCGTTGGCCTTAAAAAGCTCGTTAGAGCTCACTTCAAGCGTACGTTCCAGCTGGCGGTGGTCTTCTTCAAAACCATGGTAGGCATTGTTTACGGCGGTAATAAAATCCTCAAGCGAGTTTATATCAAACTTCTTCTCGTCTAAGAATTTGCTTACCTGCCTTTGCAGTAACCTGTGCATTTTTGTATTTATTGTTCCACTATTCATTAATACTATTTTAACAGTAGTTAATATTGGAAATTAAACGGTTTCGGTAAAGGTTGTTATTGTCATTGTTTGGTTGTGCAATTCGCACCGCGTATCTATTTCAAATGGCGATATTTCCCCATAAGAGTAAAATCCTGTTATTGCGGTATTATCACCTAAAATATTTTTCACTCCTTCTACTTCTTCTTCTACCATTTGTTTTAATACTAGTTTGCGGCCTACGCAGCTAATCAATACGGCAAAGTCGGGCTTGGCATTTTCAAATGGGGCTACGCTGGTGTTGGCTGCCGCTACCGCCCCTTCTATTAAGCGGTCTATATTAGCTTTCATTAGCCTTACGTACGACCCCTCGGGCAAATCTCCTGCAAAGGTCAAACTTTGGTCTTCTTCATTAACTGCCAGTATGGTGCGCACCACGGGTGCATGGTCTTCCGATACCCTTAAGCTAAGCGGAAACAACAACCCCGAAGATGGCAGATTTACTGCTTGTGAACCTAAAAACGATTTGTATAATGCCAGTGCGGGTTCGCCATCCAACTCATACAATACATTGTCTTTTGATTTGGTAATAAGCCGCTCCATACCAAAGCTGTCCCATCCGCCAAAAGACCCATAGCCTATTTTTATTTTATCGCCATAAAAACCAATGGCTGTTATAATTTTCTCACCTGCATGTTCGTGGTTGTTTACTACCAACGTTTGGTTAAAATCAGCACCATCGCCGGCAAGCCCTCCGGTAACACTTACCCCTTCGGGCAACGATTCCCTCAAACCTGTCACCAACCGCGACCCATTCACATTCAACCCGTCCGATAAAGCGAATAGGTGTTTCAAACCCACTTTGTCAAACTTATTTACCAGCTCCTTGCCAGCCTCATAGCTTTGTTCAGAATTTTCTATAGCTATACTATGCACCACTATTTTTGTGCTGTCAAATTGCAAAGCCGATAGGGATATAGTTTCATCCATCACACTGGTACCCATTATTTCTCCCGATGTTGAACAACCGATAAACTGTGCGTTGGGATATTTGCTTTTTGCCTCATTAACGAGGGTGTTATCTTTAAGCAAGCCTGTGCTTCCAAATACCATAACCAGTTGTACAGCTTCTGCATCTGCATTGCCTGTTATGTTTTTCCATCCGGCTTGTTTGCTCCATTGTAGTTGTTCTATCTTCATAACTTAATATGGTTGGTTATCAGTTTAATACTTATCTGTTTGCAATTTGAAAACATTCGGTAGTTTGTATTTACCGTTATTTAGTTAAAATATCATATGCAAGAAATTGGTAATTATGTTAATGTTGGGTATTTTTAAAGTGTTGATTTTTAGTATTATATACATATATGATATATTTAGCTTCGCTGTTTATGGTGTAAGTATTATTTCTAAAATGCAAGTTCACCCATTTCTTTTGCAATTTATACGGTTTGGCTCAATTTAATAATAGGGTTTTTACATTTACTGACAATCAGTATGTTTTGAAATTGGTGTTTAAACACAGGCTAAGGCTTTTGCTTTATAAAACAACTTAGGCTTCCGATACTTCATATAAATTTTGTTATTTACACTATGGTTTCAATGTGCACGGTTACAGATCAAATGGGTAGGCAGCTTATAGTGCCGCAAAAACCTATGCGTATAGTTTCGCTGGTGCCATCGCAAACCGAACTGCTTTATGATTTAGGGCTGGGCGATAGGGTAGTGGGCATTACTAAATTCTGTATCCATCCAACTGATTGGTTTAAAACAAAAACACGTGTTGGGGGAACTAAAAACATCAACTTTAATACAATAGCCAAGCTGCAACCCGATTTAATTATTGGGAATAAAGAAGAGAACGACCGTGAAAGCATTGAGCAGCTAATGCAGCAATATCCGGTATGGATGAGCGACATCAAAACACTCGACGATGCTAAGGATATGATAGTTGCTATTAGCCGCATTACCCAAACTGAAGATAAAGCGGAGGAGATAATTACTACTGTAGATGAAGGGTTTTCTTCGTTAACCCCATTATACCCAACCCGCTCGGTCTTATACCTTATTTGGAATAATCCATACATGGCTGCGGGTTCAGATACCTTTATTAACCATTTGCTGGAGCGTTGCGGGTTTTATATCCCCGGCATTTTAAGCGAGAATGATATCCGTTACCCTGAGCTGTCAGAAGACCAAATTTTCCACCTAAATCCTGAATATATCTTATTGTCTTCCGAGCCTTTCCCTTTTAAAGAAAAGCATATTAAAGCACTTCAAGCCATTCTGCCCAAAGCCAAAATTATGCTGGTTGATGGTGAAATGTTTTCATGGTATGGCTCACGCCTAATCCACACCGGCCCTTATTTATCATCGTTGTTAAGCTCCCCCTTATAATGGGGGTGGATGATTCGCTTGCGAATCAGACGGGGGATTTATTGACTACTAACTACTAACCACCGGCACCAACTTCGTCCGGCGTACTATTAAATACCCACCCATTCCCAAAGCCATGCCAACAAATGCCCCCATCAAAATATCAAACGGGTAGTGCACCCCCAGGTATATGCGGCTGTACGATGTAAGAACAGCAAAAGCAAATAACCAGCCTGCGCCTTTCAATCTTTTTCGCAACAAAAAATAGGCAAACGTACATAGCACAAAACTATTAGATGCATGGCCCGAATAAAACCCATAGGCACCACCTCTGTAGTCTGCTACTAGGTTTATATCCTTTATCATTTCGGGGTTATGCGTAGGGCGCTCACGCTTTAAGTACTTTTTAAAAGCATTGCTTGTTTGGTCGCTAATGGCAAACAAAGCGCCGGCAATCAAAATCAGTAGCCATCCTTTTTTGCCATACTGTTTTACCAGCAAAAAGCCTATGCTAAACAGGGCTACAAGCCAAAAATATCCACCGCTAAATTGCCACATAAGCCAATCCAGCCATTCGGTATGGTAGCCGTTTATCGCGAAAAATATCCACTTGTCAATATCAATAAGCCATTGCAACATAAGCCAAAGCTAAAAACTTTTATGCCATACCTGGTATGATTATTTTTATTCTGCATTCTGAATTAAAATGCAACATTGTTGCATTTTAATTAATTTTCCATACTTTTGCTATAATGAAATTGAAAGCGGTAAGCATACTATTGTTGACAGTTTTTGCCTTTGCACTGGTGCCCTGGCCAATGCTGCACAATGCCCTTGCCGACCATACCACAGAGCAAGACACACACTGCCGCGAGTACCACAACCAAATGGGTACACATATCGAGGCAGGCCATTCAGAGTGTTCTATTTTCGATTCTACATCATTACTATACGATAAGGCTAAATTTACAGCCGACCTCAATTTAATACTGCAACTAAATGCTGTTTACAATACGGCTATAAAAGCCTCGGTAAGTAAAGCTGTTGCCGTAAATCTTCCCTCTAGGGCACCGCCCGTTTGCTAACCTCTTTAGCACCTGCCAATTGGTAGGTAGATTCCTTGGTGCAACCGCATCAGGCATTTCAATACACATTTTACAATACTCAACAATGAGGTATTTTATAATACTGTTATTGCTGTTTACGGCTTTGGTTGTAAATGCGCAAAACTGTAATATTAAACTTACGGGAACAGTTACTGATAGTCATGATGGTGAAAAACTGGAATTTGCCACCCTTGGTATTTTGCAGTTACAAAAACAGTCATTTACCAAGTCAGATGGTACGTTTGAGTTTTTTAACCTATGCCCCGGCTCTTATACAATTATTTGCCGCCACTTAGGTTGTAAAGACACTTCGTTTACCATATCAGTGAATGAAAATACCAACATAGCTATTGTTATGCCCCATAAGCTAAACCAGCTTAAAGAGGTTGATGTAAAGGGTGATAAAACAAACCATGCCGATGCTGCCGGGCTCTCGGTAATTTCTGTAACCAATCAACAGTTACAGCCATTGTTAGGGGGCACGTTAGGCGATGTTTTAAAGGCAGCCCCTGGTATTACAACACTACAAACAGGGGCTACCATAACCAAACCTATGATTAATGGCTTTACCGGAAACCGTATTGTTATTATGAACAATGGCGTTAGGTTAGAGGGGCAGCAATGGGGAGGCGAACATGCGCCTGAAATTGACCCCTATATTGCTAATACCATTTCTGTTTGGTATGGGGCAAAAGCCGTGCGCTACGGCCCCGATGCTATTGGCGGCGTAATTACAATAGACCCCGCAACATTGCCTTATAATGGCAAGTTTAGTGGCATAGCCAATGTGGGCGGTTTTAGTAATAACCGCATGGGGGCTGCATCTTTACAACTACAAAACAGTTTTGGTAAAGGGCGCTGGGCGTATAGTGTGCAAGGCAGTTACCGCAAGGGGGCTAATGTGTTTACTCCCGCTTATGGGCTAGATAATTCTGCCATACGCGAGGGTAACTTTTCAGCAGCCTTGGGCTATAAGTACAAGCGTTTTAAGGTCGAAACATATGTAAGCAGGTTTGATACTAAAATAGGCTTGTTTAAAGGTGCGCATATTGGCAACCTTACAGATTTATTACAAGCCATAAACAGCACTACGCCATTTTATACTACCAATACACATAGCTATGCTATCGGCAGGCCTTACCAGCAAGCGGTGCACTACACCGGTAAGTTGAAAATGGTGTATGATGTAGACGATAATAACCGCCTTTTGCTTCAATATGCTATACAAAACAACCGCAGGCAAGAGTTTGATAGGGATAAACCCTTAAACGATAGCCTTGCAGCCCTTAACAAACCCGAGTTTTTGTTCGACCTTACTACACAAACAGTTGATGCTGTTTATGAGTATAGCCACAAGGGGCTTGAAATTAGCGGCGGCCTTAGCGGCATGTATCAAAGCAACTATTGGCAGGGGCGCTACTTTATACCAAATTTTAACGCCCAAAACCTTGGCGCTTTTGCTATTGCTGAATATTCCTTTAAAAAAGTTAAGCTGGAAGCAGGCGTTAGGTATGATGTTCGTTTTTTAGAAATATCCAGGCTTATAAAAGGCAAGGTTATCTCTCCGGCCTACCGCTACCAAAACCCATCGGCCAATATTGGTGCAACTTTTATGGATGTTGTGCCGGGGCTTAACGTAGGCCTTAATGCGGGTCTTGCGTGGCGCCCGCCAACGGTTAGCGAGTTGTATAGTAATGGTCTGCACCATGGGGCGGCGGCTTTTGAAATTGGCGATACCTCTTTTACAGCCGAAAAAGCCTATACAGGTAGCGCCGTTGTCAACTATCAGGCAGAAGGCATTGAGTTTAGGGTAATGGGTAACTACAGTTACTTTGACAGCTACATAAACCTGGAACCTGTTTTGCCACCTACCCTTACCATTGCAGGGGCTTTCCCTACATTTAAATACAGGCAGGGGGCGGCATCGTTTACCAGTATAAATGTCTCGCTATCTGTTATTGCTACTAAGCAGCTAAGCTTATTTACACGCAACGCGCTTATCTGGGCCTATAACCATACTACCCGCCAATACCTTATTGGGGCACCCGCGCACCGTTTTTTACTGGGGGCACGCTATAGTTTTGGCGATAGAAAATGGTTTGAAAAACCTTATGTTGAAGTATCGGCAAGTCATACTTTAAGACAATACCTGGTTGATAAGGATGCCGATTATTCTGCACCGCCTGCTGGTTACACACTGTTAAATGCAGAGCTTGGTTTTACCGCGCACATCCGCAATTCGCACATAGGAATAACACTTGCGGCAAGCAACCTGCTTAACACTAAATACCGCGATTATTTAGACCGTTTCCGCTACTATACCGATGCTATGGGGCGTAACATATCACTAAAAATTAATATTCCTTTTGGAGAAATTAAATAACAATCTTACAAACTACAAAATCATGAATACAACTTTCAAAAAACTACTTTTGACTTTTGCTGCATTTGCATTGATATTAGGCTTTAGCGCCTGTAAAGACGACAATCCGGCACCCGAAAATCCTGAAGAACTTATTACTACACTTAAACTCACTTTTACTGATAGTGCTAATACTGCCAATACCTTTATTGTAACTTTTGCCGACCCTGACGGGCCAGGTGGCAATGCCCCAACAACCTACGATAGTATTGCTTTGCAAACCAACAAAACCTACTTAGTTAGTGTACAATTGTTAAACGAGAGCGTAAGCCCTGCTGAGGACATTACCTTAGAGGTAGAGGAAGAAAAAGACGACCACCTGTTTGGCTACACCACAACAACAAATGCTATTATTACTGAAACAGATGTAGATAATAACAACCTGCCCGTTGGTATACAAACCAAGTGGAAAACCACAACAGCATCTGTTGGCAATACTACAGTAGTGTTAAAACACCAGCCGGGTATTAAAACAGGCGACATTGCTTTAGGTGAAACCGATGTAGAAGTAGTGTTTTATACAGCAATACAATAAGGTCTTATCATACTTTTATTTACTAAGTTAAAGTCTGGAATCTCAGATTCTGGACTTTATTTTATTTTGCAACTATATGGGAAAGGAAAGTAAAGAAGCAAGCAAATACACTGCGGGCAAACGTAAGTATAACCATCGCATAGTAATTAAGCAATTTATTACCGATGTGTTATTACTTGTTCTGGGTGTTGCATCGGCTAGTTTCGGGTTAAAAAGCTTTTTATTGCCAAGTAATTTTATTGATGGTGGGGTAACGGGTATATCGCTGTTGGTTGAGCAAAAAACGGGTATCTCATTATCCATATTGCTTATTCTGATTAACATTCCATTTGTTGTACTGGGATACTGGCAAATAGGGCGTAAATTTTTTATAAAAAGTATTATCGCTATTGCAGGCTTGGCCATTGTTGTGCATGTAATTCCATACCCAATAATTACAGAAGATAAATTGCTGGTATCTGTTTTTGGAGGTTTCTTTCTTGGTGCAGGTATTGGCCTGGCTATGCGTGCAGGTGCGGTGCTGGATGGTACTGAGGTAACGGCCATCTATCTAAGTAAGAAGCTTGGACTTAGTATTGGAGATATTATTTTGCTGTTCAACATAGCAATATTCTCAGTAGCAGCTTATTTAATAGGGCGAGAAGCAGCTCTGTATTCAATACTAACCTATATGGCAGCTTCTAAAACAGTAACACTTATTATTGAGGGTATTGAAGAGTATACCGGTGTTACAATCATTTCGCACAAGCACGACGAAATCCGCACCATGATTATTGATAAGCTGGGCCGCGGTGTTACGGTTTATCAGGGCAAGGGTGGTTATGGTAAAATAGACCATCAACGCCGTGATATTGAAATTATTTATGCAGTGGTAACCCGCTTAGAAACATCGCGCTTAAATGCCGAAATTGAAAAGATTGACCCATCAGCCTTTGTTATTACCAATAGCATTAAAGACACCAAAGGCGGAATGATTAAAAAGCGCCCCTTTTCTCACTAAAGGAAAGATAAGAGAGGTTCTGTAGTAGGCAATTTATTCTAACTCTCTCCTCACTAGTCTCTCCTCACTCCTCTAAATAGTATATTTGCCCCATGGACAGTACCATGGATGTAGCCACAAGGCAAAAATTTCTCGAATACCTCTACCAGTATATCAGCCCGCATAAATTGGCCAGGTATGATGAGGTAATAAACAACCGTACCCGCCATTTAACACTGGTTATGGAAGATATTTACCAAACCCAGAATGCCAGCGCGGTTTTACGCTCTGCCGATTGTTTTGGGCTCCAGGATGTGCATGTTATTGAAATTCGGAATAAGTACAGCGTAAACAAGGATGTAGCCCGTGGCGCTCCCAAATGGATAACCCAGCATAAATACATTAATGGGCAAGACAACACCGCCGATTGTTACAAAGCATTGAAAGACCAAGGTTACCGCATAGTGGCAACATCGCCCCATGCTAAGGCCCACACCATTTATAGTTTGCCTATAGAGCAAAAAACCGCCCTGGTATTTGGTACAGAAAAATTTGGCCTAAGTAAATACGCCTTTGATAATGCCGATGATTATGTGGCTATACCTATTTATGGGTTTACAGAGAGTTTTAACATATCGGTAACAGCTGCTTTGTTTATGCAGCACTTAGTACATAAAATACGTAACTCTAATATAGACTGGAAGTTAAGGGAAGAAGAAAAGCTTGATATACTCCTTAAATGGGCATGGAACAGCGTTCACAAACCTTATTTGTTAGAAAAACATTTTAAATCTTCGTTATTAATTAGTTAATTTTTAGATTTGTTCTTATTGTCAAACTTTAAATCGTATAAAAAAACAACACTATTATGGGTAAAGGCGACAAAAAATCTAAAAGAGGTAAAATTATAATGGGCTCTTACGGCATTAGCCGTAAACGCAAAAAAAGTTCAGGTTTCGCTGCTACACCTGCCAAAGCAGCTAACGTTGCTACAGAAGAAAAAGCTGAAAAATCGGTTAAAAAAGCGGCCCCTAAAGCTGCTGCCGAAAAACCTGCAGCCGAAAAGAAGCCCGCTGCCAAAAAAGCGGCTAAGTCCAAAAGCGAGTAAGTCAACCCGCTAAAAAATTAAAATCCCCGCCAACTTTTCAGTTAGCGGGGATTTTTTATTTGAGGCTTGCGGCTTTTATTTAACCGGCTGGCCGTTGGTATCTAGTTCTACAACCTCATAACCCAATTTGGTAAGGGGCTCATAAACTTTACTCTTGTCGCCTACCACAACAATAACCATTTTGTCGTAAGGAAGGTATTTTTTAGCAAGCGCATCAATATCAGTTTTGGTAATGTTTTGCAAAATTTTGTTTTGCTCATCTACATATTTAGTGTCCAGATTATACTCAAGCATACGGGCTAAGAAACCTGCTTTTTGGTCAGGGGTTTCATATTTCAAGGCATCAGCCTGGCCCATAGAGCTTTTGGTAAAGGTCAATTCTTCAGGGGTAATACCTTTATCAGCAAACAGGGTAATCTCTTTCATAAACTCAACAACAGAACTATCGGTTGCATTGCCTTTAACACCTGCCGATGCAGTAAATGGGCCAGTGTAGCGAGATCCGCGGTAACCAGTGCGTGCACCATATGTCCAGCCTTTATCTTCACGTAGATTTAGGTTTATACGGCTGTTAAATGCACCGCCAAGGGTAAAGTTAACTATGCCGGCCTTGTAGTAATCGCCTGTTGCATCGTAAGGCAAAGCAATGTAGCCAATGCGTATTTCCGATTGTGGGGCTTTGTCTTTGTTTACAAAGTAAATTTTTGTTTTAGTAACTGCAGGGGTGTTTTTTGCTACTGGTATAGCTATACCGGTTTTTTTCCAGTTATTTAAAAAGGCAGTTTTTTTAGCAAGTTCATCTTTGCTTATGTTACCTACAACAACCATTTGGGCAAAATCTGGCGCAAAATATTTAGCGTAGTAGTTTTTAACATCATCAACAGTAATCTTGTCTACAGTGCTTTCGGTACCAATTATAGGTAGGCCAAATGCGTTGTTGTTACCATATATCAATGCTGAATAAACATTACTTGCTATGGTTGATGCTGATGTAGCCTGGTTGGCAATATATTCCAATTGCTGGTTTTTAATACGGCTAAAGTCTGCTGTATCAAACTTAGGGCGGAACATTTTTTCTTCTACCAGTTTCAGCGTAGCATCAAGGTTTTTGGTTAATGATGACACTGTGATAGAGATATTCTCAGGACCTGCGCTAATATCAATAGAACTACCTAGTTTTTCTATTTCTTCTGATATTCCTTCTGATGTGTAGTTCTTGGTAGATTCATTCAACATATCAGCCATAAGGGTAGAAAGGCCAGCCTTGTCTATTCCTTCTGATATTTGGCCTGCTTTTACATTTATTTGTAAGGTTACCATAGGCAGTTCATCACTTTGGGTACCTATTACTTTAAGTCCGTTAGCCAGCGTATTTTTGTATATAGCCGGAACCTTTACTACAGGATTAGCACCCGCTGCTGGTTCTATCTTACGGTCAAAACTGTCTTTGGCTTTTACATAGGTTAAATTAGCGTATTGAGATAAATCCGGTTTGTAATCAGCCGGTGTTACAGGTGGTGTAAAGTTATCATCTGCAGCCTTTAATTCAGGTTTGCCTTTAGGGTACACACTTAAAATAACAGCGTGCTGACCTTTTATGTATTTGTTGTAAACACGCATTACGTCTTCCTTAGTAACCTTCATATAGGCATCCAGTTGTTTCTGGATATAATCAGGGTTGCTGGTAAACGTTTGGTAGCTGGCTAGCATAGAGCCTTTACCTGAAACGCTGCCTAAAGCGCCAATTGCGTCAGCTTCAAACTTAGCTTTGTATTTTTTTAAATCATCTTCAGTAACACCGCGTTTTTCAAACTCATCTAACGATGCACGGATAAGTTTTTCCATATCGGCTAAAGTGCCGCCTGGCATAGGCAATATGGTAATGCTAAATTCTCCTGCTAATTCGCTACAAGGGTTAGC
>JAIXUZ010000275.1 GCA_027483285.1 Bacteroidota bacterium | reverse complement strand
TTGCTCGTTAGCTACGCGGTAAATATACATACCGGCTGTTAAGCCGCTAACGCTAATGGTGTTTTGGTTAGCTGTTAGCATGCTAGAGCTTACGTTACGGCCTGTAGCATCAAAAATAGTAAGGGTAGCTTCGCCTTTAAGGTCTTTTACAAATACGTTTACTAAACCGCTGGCAGGGTTAGGGAATAGTTGTACGTTTTTGTTACTGTACACATCTTCTTTAGTACCTAAGGTTGCAGGGTCGGCCTGGTAACGCATAGATACAGGGTTGTTATTAGCATCGGTGCTAATATCGGCTACGTAGTATTTAGCGTTGGTACCAAAAAAGCGGTAGTTACGGGTTGTAGAAACGGTAACAGCACCATCTAAACCAACAAAACCAGCTACAATAGCAGGAAGTAACTGCCAGCCTTGTTGTATGCCAAAAGCAATGTTAGCGTTGGCCGCGTATACCCAAACGCTATCTACAGTAGTTTCGTCTACTTTGTCGCGTACCACCTGGTAAGTACCTAATGGAATGGTTAATGAACCGTCAGCATCAAAGTTATGGGTGGTGTAGAACGTGCGTTTAACGCGGGCAGAATCTACAAAGCCCTGGCCAAAAGCAGCAATATCTATCGACTCATCAATTTGCGAAGTATCGCTATAGGTAAGGCCTATTTGTGCAGGAAAACGCACAATGTCCTGTGTAGGGTTAAAATCGGCTACAATAGGGAATGGGGCACCTTGCAGGTTGCCGGCAATACCTAAAATGGTAACACCGTTAGCTGTTTTGTTAACGTAAGCATCGGCACCCAATTGTGGGAAAGAGATGTTAGCGGTAGGGAAAGCAGCAGCATCAGGCAACGTAGCAGGGTCAATAAAGTTAAGGGTTTCAACCTCATCAACGGTAAGGTCGCTAAAAACCCATGTTTGGCCTGCTGCGGCAGCACCAAGGTTAAGTGCAGGCAATACGGTATCGCGACCGATATTAACCACATCGCCAACTACGGCAAAATCGGCCTGCGTAATTACAACTTGAGCATTGGTAGCAAAAGCGGCAAGTAAGGCACCAACTGAAAGTAAAAACTTTTTCATTTTTGTTTCTTAGATAATGAGTGTATACAGGCAAATATAATAAAAAAGGCGGTCTTGTTTGTACCAAGGCCGCCTTTTAAGCTTTTAATAGTATTGTTACAGCTAAATTACTTGGCTACGGTAAATTTACCGGTGCGCAAAACAGTATTGCCGTTTTTAACTGAGTATATGTACATGCCTGATGCCAAGCCTGAAACATCAGCCTTAGATATCATTTGGGTTACGTTGAAAGACTGCACGCGGCGGCCTGTCATATCATAAAACTCAACACTTACAGGGTTGTTAACAAACTGGTGGCCGTTGCAAATAATAGAAAGCTCGTCGCTTACAGGGTTTGGGAACATCTTAAAGTCAAATTTACCAGCTTCATTCTCGTTAACAGCAGTGGTTAAAATGCTGATATCGTCAAGGAATAAGGTGCTACCCGGAATTGGTGGGTGCGTTGGTATTTGGTTACCTAACAATGAAAGGGCATTAAAACTTGAAAAAGCAATAATAGAAACAGTATCTGGGTTACCATTATCAAGATAGTTAATTGTTAAGTCACCTAAGGTGTAGGTACCAACGGTAGCATTAATAGATGCTAAGCCCTGGCCAACGGTTACCTGTGTATTTGTACCAGAATCCCAGCGGGTAAGGTTGAAAAGGAAACCGGCAGAGTCACCATCAACTGAAGTGTATTTGTACCAGAAATTAACTGCAGAAGGGCGCTGGGTAAAAGGGATACCAATAATACCACTACCTAAATTGCCCGATATAAGTATACCAGGCACTGTGTCGTAAGCGAAACCGAAACCACTTAAATCTTCAGAACTTGGTTGGGTAGTAAGTTTAAGAGCATATGTTCCGCCGTGTACATCAGTTGTTTTTTCAGCCGTTATAGGGAAACCCATAACAAAAGCCGACGCAAAATTCAATGTACCCCAGTTATCTGGGTCTTCAAAAGTACCAGAGCTGGTCCAGTTTTCAAAACCTGCGTTTGCAGGTGTTTGCGCCATGGCAAAGCCAACTAATGTAACAGAGGCAATAAAGGTAAAAATTACTTTTTTCATTTTTTCGTTTTATATAAATATGGTTTTTCTGGGGCAAATGTAGAAAAATCAATGAAATGCCTGCAAATCGCACAAGCGTTTATATAAACCGCCTTTATTAATTAATACATTATGGGTGCCTCGCTCTACTATTTCGCCCTCGTTCAGCACCACTATCTCATCGGCATTTTGTATAGTTGATAAACGGTGTGCTATTACAATAGAGGTGCGGGTTTTCATTAACGTCATAAGGGCATCCTGCACCAGTTTTTCGCTTTCCGTATCCAAGGCCGATGTGGCTTCATCCAATATCAGTATTGGTGGGTTTTTAAGAACAGCCCGCGCTATGCTTAGGCGCTGTCTTTGCCCGCCCGATAGCTTAGTGCCCCTGTCGCCAATGTTATAATTATAGCCCCCATCAAGCTTAGTAATAAACTCGTGGGCATTGGCAATGTGGCCGGCTTCTTCAATTTCGGCAATTGTAGCACCTTGTTTGCCCAGCAATATGTTATTGGCTATACTATCATTAAACAGCACGGTTTCTTGCGATACAACGCCTATTAAACCCCTTAGCGACTGTATACCAAGGTCTTTTACATTCTTACCATCAATCAGCAGTTCGCCTTCGGTACAATCGTAAAAGCGGGGCAGTAAATCGGCCAGGGTAGTTTTACCCGCTCCTGATGGGCCAACCAGCGCTATCGTCTTGCCCTTTTCTATGGTTAGGTTGATGTTGTGCAACACGTTTTTGGTGTTGTACTTAAAGCTGATGTTTTTATACTCTATGGCATGCTCAAACGCCGGTATAGCCGCAGCATTAGCCTTTTCGGC
>JAIXUZ010000219.1 GCA_027483285.1 Bacteroidota bacterium | reverse complement strand
TGGAGAGCAAGATTGTGTACTCCATCTTCCAGAAACAACCTAAGCGTGCCGATGTGTATTGGTTTTTACACGTTGATGTACTGGACACGCCCTATACCATGGAGTATAAGGTGATTGAACTGGTAAAAGAGCACGTTTTCCGTATCGATTTCCGCCTTGGGTTCCGCATAGAGCCTAAGATAAACCTGCTATTCCGCCAGGTGGTAGAAAATATGGTTGAACGTGGCGAAGTTGATATTACCAGCCGCTACCAATCGCTTAAAAAAGAAAGCGTTACCGGCGACTTCCGCTTTGTTGTGTTAGAGAAATACCTATCTCACGATAATAACCTGTCGCTTGTAGACAAGGTGGTTATGGACGTATATGCCGAGTTGAAAAAGCTGAGCTTATCAGAAGAACGCGGCTTTGGCTTAGACACCAGCTCTGTTACGGTAGAAAAGGTACCAATGGTTGTATCGCGTATACAAAAAGCCCCGCTAAAGCGCATAGAGCGCCACTAAAAAGCTCTTTGCTTATACCTCCTCTTCAGTATTTTTAAACTGAAGCTCGAACAGGCGTTTGTACTGGCCGTTTTGGGCAAGTAGCCCTTGGTGGGTGCCTTGTTCTATTATTTGGCCATGGTCAAATACCAATATGTAATCAGCTTTTTGCACGGTAGCCAAACGGTGGGCAATAACAATAGACGTACGCCCTTGGGTTAGCTTAGCCAACGCCTCCTGTATCATCTCTTCCGACTCTGTATCTACCGACGAGGTAGCCTCATCAAGGATAAGGATAGACGGGTTGTGGATGTAGGCACGCATAAACGATATCAGCTGGCGCTGACCAACCGACAATACGGCACCACGCTCCATAACGTTGTAGTCAAAATCGCCGGGCAGGTTATTAATAAAGCGTTCAGCACCAATCATACGGGCAGCCTCTTGCAGCTGGGCCTTGGTAACATTTTCCTTACCAATGGTAATATTGTTGGCTATACTGTCCGAAAACAAGAACACATCCTGCAATACAATACCAATATGCTTGCGGATAACCGCCGTATCATAGTCGCGCAGGTCAACACCGTCAACCTCAATACGGCCCTTGTTATACTCGTAAAAACGGCCCAACAGGCTTATTACCGATGTTTTACCCGCACCCGTAGCACCTACAATGGCAATAGTCTGGCCGGCCTTTACATTGAACGATACGCCCTTAAGCACCCAGTCTTCATCGTTATAGGCAAACCATACATCTTTAAAGCTGATGTTGCCCTTAACAACGTCTGTGGTATGCTTGTGGGTATTCTCAATAATATCATCAGTATCCAGCACCTTAAACACACGCTCAGAGCTTACAATACCCATTTGCAGGGTATTAAACTTATCGGCCAGCTCGCGTATCGGGCGGAATAGCTGGTCTATAAACATCATATAGGCAAAAATCTCACCAGGGCTAACACTGCCACCTAAAGCTAAACGGGCGCCTATCCACACCAATAAACCCTTTGATGCTGCCGATAAAACCTCAACAATAGGTAAAAACAGCGAGTAGTACCAAACCGAACGGTTGTTGGCATCGCGGTGGTCGCGGTTTATCTTCTCAAACTTATCAAACTCCTGTTCCTCACGGCCAAAAATCTGCACAATGCCCATACCGGTAATATGCTCTTGTACAAAGGAGTTCAACTCCGATACCTTGGTGCGCACATCCTGAAACGACTTCTTTACCGCGTTTTGAAAGATGCGCGTACTGATAAGCATAATGGGTATAACCGACAGGCTAACCAACGCCAGTTGCCAGTTTACGTAAAACATTACCCCTACAATAACTGTCAACTTCAAAATATCAGCAATAATAACCAACAGGCCCTCCGAGAATATATCGGCAATGGTCTCAATGTCAGATATTACGCGGGTAACCAACATCCCTATAGGGTTATTATCAAAATACTTTAAGCGTAGCCTGGTAATATGGCGGAATACATTAGAGCGTAAGTCTTTAATAACCGATTGGCCCAACCAACTGGCGTAGTAAGAGTACAAAAACTGCAAGCCCGTTTCTAAAAGCATCAGCATTATCAGGGCAATCATCATTTGCACCAAACCGGGGTAATCGCCCACTATAATGTAATGGTCAATGGTGTAGGCAACCAAAAAAGGCCGCGCCGGGGCAATAACAGCAAGCAATACAGTTAGCATAGCCGTAAAAAACAGCGTGCTGCGGTAAGGCCTTGCATAGCCCAATACCCTGCTTAGTAAAGAAAAATCAAATGCACTGCCTGTTGCGCCCATAAGCCTACAAAATTAGTTAATTGTTGCGACATTGAAACAGGTAACTACCTGCCTGTGATGTTTAACCGGTTTATTCATTTTTAAAACTTCTGTAAGTCTTTCTATTGTAGTAAAATTTAACGTTTTTGCAATCATTTTCCCTCACCCGCCGCACCCAATTCTTATTGGCTGCGACACCCTCTCCCAGCGGGAGAGGGTAGGCTCATCCACCACCTAAGGTGGAGGAGACTGGGTGAGGGAAACCCCGCATGGCTGTAAATATTTTTAACAAAATGAACCTTGTTTTCAAGCACAAATACACTCCCCAACTTAAAGCAATAGTTCAACACAAAAAAGGTCTGCCTTTTAATAAAGTTGCAAATCCTGACGTTAATCGTCAGGCGGAGTAGATTCCGACACAAATCGGAAGATGAGGGATTTCTTGTAGGCATATTTATAGTTTAGTAAGTATAAGTTTCAGTTCTTAAAAGCCGCATGGCTGCAAGTAAAAGCGAATGTTTTGTACTTGCCCCGACATTCATCGCTGGGTAACTCGCCACACGCCACTAACCACTCGCCACTTTAAGAATACAAAGATACGATATGGGCAAGGGGGTTGTCAAGAAGAAACTATGTATATTTATTGCCTTAAAGAGCATCTACTAAAGAATTATATCTAAGCCAAATGATACAGGTAACATGTGCCATAATTCTAAAAGATGGAAAAATTCTAGTCACACAAAGGAGTGAATCAATGAAACTGCCATTAAAATGGGAATTCCCAGGTGGAAAATTAGAGGAAGGCGAAAATGAAGCTGATTGTATAATCAGAGAAATTAAAGAGGAACTAAACATTGACATTAGAATTACTAAACCTCTTACACCCCAAGCATATGATTATGGTACCTTCAAAATAAATTTAATCCCTTTCCTAGCTGAGTATGTGGCTGGTGAGATTATCTTAGCTGAACACCGAGCGTATAAAATGCTAGAGCAAAGCAAATTAAAAGAATTAGATTGGGCTGAGGCAGATATTGAAATAGTTAACGAAGTAGTAAACAGTAAATTATGAATGAAGGTATTTACGAAGAATTAGTAACCGAATTAGTTAAAAGGAAACTAAATGAAATTGACAAAGACACTTTTTATATTAAAGAAACATCTGTAGATAAAGCAGAGGCATCAAGTATATTTTCAAATCACTTAGCCAAGGTATTCAAATATGCATTTTCGATTATTAAATCAGAGAATATAATTGATACTCAAATTGATATTGCCAACAAAATAATACGATTCTTAAAAGATGAATTAAAAGAAGAAGAATTTAATGATGATCTAATTGAAGTCGAAGGCAAAATTCTAAAGGCAATATTTACAAAAGTTGATGCACATTACTCTAATATAGATTTACATCTAAAAGAAATAACACCATATACTAGGCTAACTCAAAGCGAACTATTTACCGGTGGGAATAGCGAACTTCAATTAGAAAGTGAATTAAGAAAAGAGATATTATCTTCTGACAGAATTGATCTATTAGTCTCTTTTATTAAATGGAAAGGAATAATTATTCTTGCTAGAGAATTAAGAGAATTTACAAAAAAGGGAGGCAAATTAAGAGTAATTACGACCACATATATGGGGGCGTCCGATTACAAAGCAATACAGTTACTATCAGAACTGGAAAATACCGAGGTAAAAATATCATACAATACAGGAAATGAACGTTTACACGCAAAAGCATATTTATTCTATCGAAATTCCGGATTCCACACCGGTTATATTGGGTCTTCTAATTTTTCAAGATCTGCACTCACTGATGGCTTAGAATGGAACTTAAAAATTACCACAAAAGAAGTGAGTCATATTATTGATAAATTTCAAAATACTTTCGACGCTTATTGGCAAAGCAATGATTTTGAATTATTCTCTGATGCAATTCATGCGGAAAAATTAACTACTGCCTTAAAGCAAGGTAAATCATCTAAGGACTACACTGGCATCACAACTTATTTTGATGTAAAACCTTACCCCTATCAAAGTGAGATTTTAGAGAAACTCGAAGTTGAAAGAACTGTACATAATAGAACAAGGAATTTATTAGTTGCAGCAACTGGAACAGGTAAAACCATAATTTCCGCATTCGATTACAAAAACTTTAAAACAAAGAACAAAACATCAAAACTTTTATTTGTTGCTCACAGGAAAGAAATTTTAACCCAAGCTAGATCAACATTTCAAGGGATATTGAAAGACAATAATTTCGGGGAATTATGGGTTGACGGTATTGTGCCTACAAATTATGAATATGTTTTCGCATCTGTACAATCACTAAACAATCAAATAGGGCAACTTAAACTAAGTCCTGAATATTACGATTTTATTATAATTGACGAAGTCCATCATATTTCCGCATCAAGCTACAGACCTATTATCAATTATTTTACACCTCAAATACTACTTGGATTAACAGCTACGCCAGAGAGAATGGATGGCGAAGATATATTAGAAGATTTTTGTAAAAAGATAGCGGCTGAAATACGATTACCAGAGGCATTAAACAGAAAACTCTTGAGTCCTTTTCAGTATTTTGGTGTATCAGACAGTGTCGATTTATCTGATGTAAATTGGGAGAGGGGCAGATACATTGCAAGTGAAATTACCAGTTTATATACTGCAAATGACAGAAGAGTTGGTGAGATCATCTCCAACCTAAACAAATACACTAAAGACATAAATGACAATAGGGCAATAGGATTTTGCGCTTCAATGGAGCACGCAAAATTTATGGCTGAGAAATTTACTCTTGCGGGCTTAAAAAGCGACTACTTAACAAGTAATAACAACCAAAACAGAGATTTTGTAAGAAATAAACTAATTAAAAAAGAAATAAATTATCTGTTCGTTGTAGACATATTTAACGAGGGTGTTGATATTCCTGAAATAGATACTGTTCTGTTTTTAAGACCAACAGAAAGCTTAACAGTTTTCCTACAACAACTAGGCAGAGGACTAAGGCTAGCTGAAGGAAAAGACTGCTTAACAGTTCTAGATTTTGTAGGAAATGCCAGACCCGAATATAATTTTGAAAACAAATTCAGAGCACTAATCGGAAAGACTACAACAACAGTTCAAAAGGAACTTGAAGATAATTTTCCTCATTTACCTTTAGGTTGTTCAATAATATTAGAGCAAAAAGTAAAAGAAGTAATTCTAAACAATATTATTTCTGCAACATCGCTAAATAAGAATCAACTAATTGCCAAGATTAGAAATTTTGAGCATCAAACAACGTTAGAATTAACTCTTAAAAATTTCACCGAATTTAATAATATTTCAATACAAGCGATTTATAAAAGAGGAAGTTGGAAAAGACTTTGTGAGTTAGCAGGGAAAACAGACCATTTTGAAGCAAAATTTGAGAATCAAATCGTATCAGCAATTTCCAAAAAATGGCTTTCAACTTCCTCTTCTAGCTACTTTAGTTTCATATTAAAAATAGCAAGGCAAAAATTCAATGTTGATATAAGCAGTTTAAGTGATATCGAAAAAACAATGTTACTTATGCTCCATTATGATGTTTGGCAAAGCGAAGGTGGTTTTATATCTCTTGAAGAAAGTATAAAATCAATTGGCCTCAGTGATGTATTAATCAATGAAATAATTGAAGTTTTAGAAATTTTAATAGACAAAGTTGATTTTAAAGAAATTGACATTGCTTTACCATATGACCAACCTCTAAAATTACATGCCAGATATACAAGAGATCAAATATTAGCCGCTTTCAGAATGAGCACGTTCACTAAAAAATCGTCGAACAGAGAGGGAGTAGCTGAAAATAAAGACCTAAACACTGAATTACTATTTATAGATCTTATTAAATCGGAAGAAGATTTTTCCCCAACAACAATGTATAATGACTATGCTGTAAATGAATTATTATTTCATTGGCAAAGTCAAAATTCAGCTAGACCAGAAATAGGGAAAGGACTTTCATACATTCAACACAAAGAAAACAACAAACAAATACTACTCTTTGTCAGAGAAAAAGCTAACAATGAATATGGCAGTACCTTTGGCTATGTTTTTGTTGGCAAAGGGAGCATGAAAGACTATTCTGGCTCTAAGCCAATGAATATCAATTGGGAATTAAGTGAGCCCATGCCTCATTACTTATGGAAAGAATCAGCTAAGTTGGCAATTGGATAACTACAAACTCTTTAAAACAACCTTAGTCAATTCTTTATCGCTTAAGTCAATCTCATTTTCTTCAACAAAGAAAAAGATAGTTTCATCTATTAACTCTGCTTCTTTTGATGGGTAGCCTGTTTCATCATTAAATAGTAAATCCCCTAAGGAAGTGGTTGAAACGGTAACTAAACCCCAATCGTGCAAGTCTAATTCTCGCGTTTCAAATTTTTGGTTTTGGTAAGTAATCATATTTCAAATATAAAAAAGTCTTTAAAACTATATCCAAAATATCCTGCCCAAAATCACTTCCTTCCGTGGCAGCTATTAGAGCTCCCGAAGCATCGGGAGCGCCACCTCCCACTAAAATACTGTTTAAACAAACTAAAAGTACCACTCCACCCTAGTTATATCTCCTTCCTCAACCGTGCTACAGGAATATTAAGCTGCTCTCTGTATTTAGCCACCGTGCGGCGGGCAATGTTGTAGCCCTTATCCTGCAAAATCTTGGTTAGCTTATCGTCAGTCAGTGGCTTGCCCTTGGTTTCGGCACCAATAGCATCCTCCAGAATTTTCTTCACCTCGCGGGTAGACACCTCCTCGCCAGAGTCGGTACTTAGCGACTCTGAGAAGAACGACTTTAGTAAAAAAGTACCAAAATGGGTTTGTACATATTTGCTGTTAGCCACACGCGATACCGTAGAAATATCAAGGCCCACAATGTCCGCAATGTCTTTCAAAATCATTGGGCGCATTTTGGTTTCATCACCTTCTAAGAAATACTCATACTGGTATTCCATAATGGTATGCATGGTAACAAACAAGGTATCGTTACGCTGCCTAAGGGCATCAATAAACCACTTGGCGCTCTCTATCTTTTGCTTAACAAACTGCACCGCCTCTTTATTGCCTTTGCTGGTTTTGCTGCGGCTATACTCCTTTAGCATCTGGTTATACGTGCTGCTCACCTTAAGGTCGGGCATATTGCGCGAGTTTAGGCTGAGCTCCAATATACCATCGTTGTTGGCTATTACAAAGTCGGGTATTATGTGTTGGGTCGACTTTTGCGAATCGCTATACGAGTTACCCGGCTTAGGGTCCAGCTTCAAAATTTCGTTAATCGCCTCGCGCAATTCATCACTGTCAACATCAAGCCTGCGCTCAATTTTATCGTAGTGCTTTTTAGAGAATTCGTCCATGCAACGCTCCAACACCCCAATAGCCAGGGCAATGCTTTTTTGCCTGGTGTCTTTCCGTTTAAGCTGAAGGATAAGGCACTCTTTCAAATCGCGCGCGCCAACACCTGCCGGGTCAAAGGTTTGAATGGTCTCTAATATCTCGGTTACCTCTTCCTCGGTAGTAGTAACATTTTGGGCAAAGGCAAGGTCGTCAACAATGGCATACACCTCGCGGCGCAGGTAGCCTTGCTCATCTATATTGCCAATAATATATTCGCCAATTTTACGGCGGCGCTCGTCAGCCACATGCATACCCAGTTGGGCAATCAACTGGTCCTGAAACCCGTCGCCCGATGCAAAAGGAATGTCCCTGCGGTCTTCATCGGGGCTGGTATTATCCACAGCCAGTTTGTACGATGGCACTTCGTCATCGTCCATATAAGGATCCATGTCAAAGTCATCACGCTTATTGTCGTCGTAGCTATCTTCGGCTGCGGTATACACCTCATCTACGCCACCACTAAAGTCATCGCCCTCAAAATCGTCGCCTGTGCTTATATCAGTATCGGTATCTTTCTCATCCAATGCGTCCTCAAACCCATCGGCGCTAATTTCCTCCTCCTGTCCGTCTTCATCATCACGCCCTTCTTCCAATGCCGGGTTGCTCTCCAGCTCTTCCTGTATCCGCTCTTCTAAAGACGCAGCAGGAACCTGCAACAACTTCATCAGTTGTATTTGCTGTGGTGACAGCTTTTGCAGCATTTTTTGTTGCAGTCCTTGTTTTAACATATACGCTCCTATACGAGACAAATTTATACCAGGTTGCCAATAATGGAACAATTTTTGTAAGAATATTTTTGAACAGCGCCCAAAAGGCGCTTTTTT